>DATBGF010000193.1:0-5819 GCA_036558145.1 Acidimicrobiales bacterium | reverse complement strand
CGAGCGCTGGATCGAGCTCGACTACGGCGAGCTGGACGGCGTGCCGTTCGCCGACCTGCCGGCCGAGCTGTGGGCGGCGTGGCGGGCCGACATCGAGTGGTGCCCGCCCGGCGGCGAGTCGCTCGCGGCCCTGGGCCGCCGGGTGCGGGCCGCGGCCGATGCGCTGGTGGCCGACGCCCGGGACCGCGACGTCGTCGTGGTGAGCCATGTCTCGCCCATCAAGGCCGCCGTGGCCTGGGCGCTGGGGGTCGGAGACGAGATCACCTGGCGGATGTGGGTGGCGCCCGCCTCGATCACCCGCATCGGCTGCAGCGGTCCGGCGCCGTCACTGCGATCGTTCAACGAATTGGCTCACCTGGGCTGAATCGCGGCCCGTAGGGTCGGGCGCATGGCCCAGCCGATCGTCGTCGTCGACTCGTTCACGGACGTGCCGTTCGCAGGGAACCCCGCTGCGGTGTGCGTGCTCGCGGCGGCCACCACCGAGGCGTGGATGCAATCGGTGGCGACCGAGATGAACCTGTCCGAGACCGCGTTCGTGGTGCCCCGGCCCGACGGCGACCACGACCTGCGCTGGTTCACGCCGGCGACCGAGGTGGACCTGTGCGGCCACGCCACCCTGGCCAGCGCTCATGTGCTGGGCGGTGACGTGCGGTTCCACACCCGCAGCGGCCCGCTCGAGTGCCGCGCCGCGGGGGAGGGGGCCATCGAGATGAGCTTCCCCGCCCTGACCGTCACGCCGATGGCCGATCCGCCCGAGGTGGCGAGCGCCGTGGGGGTGGCGCCCGACCGGGTCGTCGCCGTGTACGGCGACGAGAGCGGCTGGGTGCTGATCGAGCTGGCGTCGGCCGCCGACGTCCGGGCGGCCGTCCCCGATCTTTCGGCCGTGATGGACCTGGGCGGCTCCGCCACCGTGGTCGCCTTCCCCGGCGACGACGAGGGCATCGATTCGGTGTGCCGGGTCTTCGTCCCGGGCGCGGGCATCGACGAGGACCCGGTGACGGGATCGGCGCACTGCCTGATCGCCCCGCTGCTCGCCGCCCGCACCGGCCGGACCGAGTTCACCGGCGAGCAGGCCTCGGCCCGCGGCGGCATCGTCGGCATGCGGGTCGAGGGTGACCGGGTCGTCCTCTCGGGCCGCGCGGTCACGGTGTTGGAGGGCACGCTGCGCGAGGACCCGCCGCCGGCCTGACGGCGCGCCCGGCCCTTACTCGGGCGCTCGGGGCAGGGTGATCACGAAGCGGGCGCCGGGCTGGTGGTCGGGGTCGACCGCGATCGTCCCGCCGTGGGCCACGACCACGTCACGGGCGATGGCGAGGCCGAGGCCGGTGCCGCCCTGCCCGGCCACGCGGGCGCCGTCGAGCCGGGTGAAGCGCTCGAACACCTCGTCGCGCCGCTCCTCCGGGATGCCCGGCCCGTCGTCGCTCACGGCCACGACCGCGTCGTCCCCCGAGGTGGCCACGCTGAGCGCCACGGTGGTGCGGGCATGGCGCACCGCGTTGTCCACGACGTTGCCCACCGCACGGGTCAGCTGCTCCGCGTCGCCGAGCACCCGGGCGGCACCCACGCCGGTGCTGTCCACCGCCACCCGGCCGTCGGCCCGCAGGCGGCGGGCCTGGCGGTCGACCACGTCGTCGAGGTCGACCGGCGTGCGCCGGGCGGGCGCCGCGGCCCCGGCGTCGCTGCGGGCCAGCGCCAGCAGGTCGTCCACGAGGTGCTGCATGCCGATGGTCTCGGCCAGCACGCTGCGGCTCGTGGCCGCGGGATCGGCGCCGTCGGGGTGCTCCAGGTCGACCTCGATCTCGGCCCGCATGCGGGCCAGGGGGCTGCGCAGCTCGTGCGATGCGTCGGCCACGAAGCGCTGCTGGCGCCGGGTGCCGTCCTCGATCCGGTCGAGCATGGCGTTCATGGTCCGGGCCAGGCGCCCGACCTCGTCGTCCGCCGCCGGGACCGGGACCCGCCGGTCGAGCCCGGAGGCCCCGATGCCGTCGACCTCCCGGCGGATGGCCTCGACGGGCCGCAGCGTCCGCCCCACCAGCGCCCACACCAGCGCGGCCAGCAGCAGCGTCACGGCCGGGACGGCCAGCACCAGCGAGCGGGTCAGGATCCGGGTGCTGTCCCGGATGTCGTCCAGCGGAGCGCCCACGTGGACCACCACCGGGTCACCGCCGGCGTCGGTGCCCCGGACCGACGCCACGTGGAAGGGCCCCTCCAGGGCGGGATCGTCGACCGTGCGCACGACCGGGGCGTCGCCGTCCGGCGCCGGCGCCAGCGGGGGGCGGCCCTCCACCGAGGGCGTGGCCGACACGACGTCGCCGCCGGCATCCACGACCTGAGCGATGCCGTCGTCGTCGGCCACGGGGACCAGGGTGGCCGGGGCCGAACCGTCCTGGACGGAGCCGGCCAGCGCCCGCGCCTGCACGACCAGCGTGTCGTCCAGGTTCTCGGTGAGCACCTGGCGCTGGTGGGCCACCAGCCACAGGCCCGTGAGGCCGAGCACCACCGCGACGGCGAGCGCGGCCGCCAGGGTGATGCGGAACCGGACGGTGCCGGTCAGGCGGGCCACGCGGCGGTCACGTCCCATCGGCGCCGATCCGGTAGCCCGCGCCGCGCACCGTCTCGATCGAGTGCCGGTCGAAGGGCTCGTCGATCTTGCGGCGCAGGCGACGGACGTAGACCTCCACGATGTTCGGGTCGCCGGTGAATTCGCTGTCCCACACGCCCGCGAGGATCTGCTCCTTGGACAGGACCTGGCCGGCCCGGCGCACCAGCAACTCCAGCACGTCGAACTCGCGCGACGTGAGCGCGAGCTCGTCGCCGTCCCGCCAGGCTCGGCGCCGGGCGGGGTCGATGCGCAGGTCGCCGACGGCCGCGGGCGCCACGGTCCGCTCCGCCGAGCGGCGCAGCAGGGCCCGCACCCGGGCCACGAGCACCGTGAACGAGAACGGCTTGGTGAGGAAGTCGTCGGCCCCGGTGTCCAGCGCCTCGGCCTCGTCGAGGTGCCCGTCCTTGGCCGTGAGCATGAGGATCGGGGTCCACACGCCGGCGGCCCGCAGGTCGGCGCAGACCCGGAACCCGTTGCGCCCGGGCAGCATGATGTCGAGCACGATCAGGTCGAAGGCTCCCTCCGTCGCTCGCCACAGGCCCTCGTCGCCGTCGGGGGCGATCTCGACGGCGAAGCCCTCGGCCTGCAGCCCGCGGCGCACGGCCCCGGCGAGCTTGGCGTCGTCCTCGACGAGCAGGAGCTTCACGGCCCTCCTTCCCGGACCAGTGTGGCGCCACCGCCCGCGCCGCGGGAGGCCGCGTCAGCGCCCGTTCAGGAGCGGTCGTGCACCATGATCGAAACGGGTTGCCAGGAGGCATGAGATGAAGCGACGCACGAAGCTGATCGGGGCCGGGGCGCTGGCCGTGGGCGCGCTGGTGCTGACCGGCGCCGGGGTGGCGGTGGCGCAGGGCGGCGACGACGACGGGCACGAGGTGCCGATCACGGGCGCCGAGCTCGACAGGGCCAGTGCGGTCGCGCTGCAGGAGACCGGCGGCGGCCGCGTCACCGAGACCGAGAAGGGCGACGAGGAAGGCGCCTACCAGGTCGAGGTCACGCTGGCCGACGGCACGCAGGTGGACGTCAACCTGGACTCGAACTTCCACGTCATCAACGCCAAGCCGGACGGGAGCACCGACGGGGCAGACGACGGAGAGTAGTGGCAGGCGCCCACTTTGTGCGCGCTTCTGATTGAACGGGGTGCCGGGCGGGCAGTCCTGGACCGTGGCACTCACCCTGGATCCGAGAACGCTCTCGCACTGCACGGCGTGCGGCAGCCTCATCGAGGCGGGGGCGAACTTCTGCCCGGAGTGCGGGACCCGCCAGATCGACCGTGACCACCGGCCCGAGCCCGAGGTGCTGGTCGCTCCGGCCGTGCCCGATGTGCCGTCCGCCCCGGTGATGCTGATCATGACGGCGCTGGCGATCGCGGCGCTGCTCGTGGCCCTCGCCGTCGGGCTGGTGATCGGGCGGGTCGGCACCACCTTGGGTGACCTCGGCTCGTCCGGTGGCCACAGTGAGGGCGATGCCGCCGGCGCCATGGATGCGTACGCGCCCCTGGCCGAGGGCTGGCAGGAGAAGCACGCGCACGTGGCCGACCAGGGCACCCAGGACGACTCCGCGGGGCTGGCGCTGGCGGCCACCGACGCCCGCGACTGGATCGAGCTGAACCGGCCCGACCTGCAGAAGGCGGCCGACAGCGCGGACGGCGACTCGGCCCCGCTCTACGACGACCTCGTCGCCATCTTCGACCGCCGGGCCGAGGTGCTGGCCGACATCAACGCGATCGGCACCGAAGGCGGGACCGGGCTCGGCGCGGCGAACGACGAGCTGGGCGAGCTGACGGTCCTGGACCAGCAGGCGGCCGCCACCACCTGCCAGATCGCCGGCGTGATGCGGGCCGAGGGCGACGATCCCGCGGACCACATCACCCCGGGCATGGACCTGACCTGCCCGTAGCAGCCGGTCAGCGGCCGACGATGTCGCTCATGGCGGCCAGCGCGCCGGGCAGGGCCAGCACGACCAGGGCGACGAGCGCCACCCGGCCGACGAGCAGCGCGCGGTGGGAGCGGACGGCGTCGACCAGCGCCCCCCAGCGGGTGACGAGCACGACCACGACGCCGAGCACCAGGAGCGGGGCGAGGACGGGGAACACGACGAGCGCCGGCACCGCGGGGACGGCATAGCGCACCAGCACCCGCGGCTCGGCTGACGGTAGCGGCAGCCACTCGCTCAGGCGCGCCATCCAGCCGGCGAGCACCGGACCGAAGACGAGGGCCAGGAGGCCGAAGACGGCGACCGACAACCACCCGGGCCCGACGATGTCGAAGTCGGGGTTCTCCGCTCGCAGCGGGTCGATCACGGTGCCGAGCACGACCAGCAGCCCGGCCCCGAACACGAGGCCGCCGAGCGGGTTGGGCGGGAGGTAGCGCCGCGCGACGAGGTAGATCGCCGCGGCGATGAGGCCGCCGAAGATCCCGGTGAAGAGGATGAAGTCCCGGGTGCCGGCCAGCGTGATGTCGCCCACGACCTGGTCGGCCTCGGTGATGCGGCCCTGGGCGCCGTCGCCCGCGGTGACCGCGAGCAGCCGCATGGCCAGACGGCCCCCGGCCCCGATCACGGTGATCCCGGCCACGAACGCGCCGGTGATCCCGAGCCCGCAGTACCAGACGAACCGCTGCGCCACCCGGGCCGCTCCCGGCCGGTCCTCGACCGGCGGCACGCGGAAGTCCCTGCCGCACCAGACCAACCCCAACAGCCCCGCGACCAGGAGCGCTCCGCACACCGCCATCACCGCCATGCGCCGAGTCTCGCACCCCGTGGCATGCGCGACTCACTTAGCGTTCGCGGGATGCCGCTGACCGACGACCACTCGCTGGTGCTCATCACCGGCATCTCCGCCGCCGGCAAGTCCACGGTCGCCGACGGCCTCGCCCGGCGGTTCGCCCGCGGCGTCCACGTGAAGGGCGACGTCTTCCGCCGGATGGTCGTCGCCGGCCGCCACGAGATGACCGCTTCGCCTTCCGCCGAGGCGCTGCGCCAGCTCCGGCTCCGCTACCGCCTCGCGGCGCAGACCGCCGATGCCTACTACCAAGCCGGCTTCTCCGTGGTCGTCCAGGACGTCGTCATCGGGCCGCTCCTCGCCGCCTACGTCGAGTCGATGCGGACGAGGCCGCTGACCGTCGTCGTGCTGGCACCCCGGCCCGATGTCGTGGCGAGCCGCGAGGCATCCCGTCCCAAGCGGGCGTACCGCGAGAATGCCGCCACCATCGCCGAGCTC
>DATBGF010000192.1:0-5735 GCA_036558145.1 Acidimicrobiales bacterium | reverse complement strand
GTGCCGGGGCACCCCGCGACCCGCCGGGGCAGGGACTCACTTGGGCTGCATGCGGACGCCACCGTCCACGCGGATGACCTCGGCGTTCATGTAGCTGTTCGACAGCAGCTCGACGGCCATGCCGGCGAACTCGTCGGCGGTGCCGAGGCGCTTCGGGAACAGGACGTCCTTCTTCAGCTTCTCCTTGAACGCCTCGCTGCCCTCGCCCTCGCCGTAGATCGGCGTGTCGATGAGCCCAGGCGCGATGCAGTTGACGCGCACGCCCACCGCCGACAGGTCGCGGGCGACCGGCAGCGTCATCCCCACGACCCCGCCCTTGGAGGCGGAGTAGCTGGCCTGGCCGATCTGGCCGTCGAAGGCGGCCACCGAGGCGACCGTCACGATGGCGCCGCGCTCGCCGTCGGCGAGGGGCTCGGTCTGCGACATCGCCGTGGCGGCGATGCGGATGAAGTCGAACGTGCCGATCAGGTTGATGCCGATCACGGTCTTGAAGATGTCGAGGTTGTGCGCGGACTCGTACTGGCCGTCCTTGCCCACGGTGCGGGTGGCCCAGCCGACGCCGGCCGCGGTGACGAGGGCGCGGAGCGGGCCCATCTCCTTGGCGGCCTCGACCGCGGCGATGATCGAGTCGGTGTCGGTGACGTCGGTGGCCACGAACAGGCCGCCGATCTCCTTGGCGAGCGCCTCGCCCTTGTCGGCCTGGCGGTCGAGGTCGGCGAGCACGACGTGGGCGCCCCGCCCGGCGAGGGCCGTGGCGGTGGCGGCCCCGAGGCCGGACGCGCCCCCGGTGACGATGGCAGAGATCCCGTTGAGGTCCATGTGGCGACTGTATTGACTCGCCGGTCAAGCGGTCGAACCGGCCCGGCCCCGCCACTCGTCGAGGTCGGCGTCGGGCTGCATCACCACCATCACCAGCTCGACCGGCTCGGGCCCGTCGTTGCGGTAGCAGTGGGGCCGGTCGGCGGGGAACATGGCCGCTCCGCCCGGCGGCACGAGGTGGTCGGTGCCGTCCACCTCCAGCGTGAGCGTGCCCGAGAGCACCGCCACCATCTCCCGGGTGCCCTCGGCGTGGGCCTCGGAGCCGTGGGTGTCCTGCGGGGCCAGGCGCCAGGTCCACAGCTCGAGGTGGTCGCGCTCGTCCGAGCCCACCAGCAGGTCGCCGGCGCTGCCCGCTTCGCTCTCCCACAGCCGCACGACCTGGTCCGGCCCGACGACCTGGACCTCGGGCACCTCGTCCGTCTCGACCAGCCCGGCCAGGGACACGCCCAGCGTCTCGGCCACCTTGCACAGCGTGCCCAGGCTGGGATTGGTCCGGGCCTGCTCCAGGTGGACGAGCATGCCCTTGCTCACGCCGCTGCGCTGCGCCAGCTGGTCGAGGCTCCAGCCGCGCTCGGTGCGCAGGCGGCGGGTGTTGCGGGCCACGGCGGCGGCCACGGCCTCGGGTGTGGGCATGCGGTCAG
Organism: Acidimicrobiales bacterium; assembly: GCA_036558145.1. Lineage (GTDB taxonomy): Bacteria > Actinomycetota > Acidimicrobiia > Acidimicrobiales > VFJN01 > ZC4RG19. The sequence continues at coordinate 4,275 of DATBGF010000192.1, read as the reverse complement.
GATAATGAACCGTGCGGTGCAATTCATTGGACCGGTGCCGGTTGGTGTCTTAGACTGGTCCAGTCGGTCACTCTGCTGTACCGCCTCGGTAGGGAGCGAAGGAGGTTGCCCCGATGGCCGCACTGCTCGCACTCAGCGCTGCCGTCGCCTACGGCGTGGGCGATTTCTTCGGCGGCATGGCCGCCCGGCGCGAATCCCCCACCGTCGTGGTGCTGTGGTCGCACGTCGTGGGCCTGGTGCTGCTGCTGGCGGCCGCTCCCCTGGTCGCCGGCGAGCCCTCGCCCCGCGTGCTGGCCATCGGGGCCGCGTCCGGCCTGATCGGCGGCGCCGGCGTCGCCCTGTTCTACCGGGCCCTGGCCGTCGGCCGGATGAGCGTGGTCGCCCCGGTGGCGGCCCTGCTTTCGGCGGTCGTGCCGGTCGTGGCCGGCCTGATCGACGGCGAGCGCCCCACGCCGGCCGCGCTCGCCGGCATCGCGCTGGCGCTGGGCGCCATCGTGCTGATCTCCCGCGACACCTCGGGCGACGGCGCCAAGCCGATCCACTGGCAGGCCCTGGCCCTGGCGGTGGCGGCGGGCCTGGCCTTCGGCCTGTTCTTCGTCGTGGTGGGCCACGCGGGCGAAGGCGCCGGCATCTGGCCCCTGGTCGGGGCCCGGGCCGCCTCGATCTCGCTGTTCGCGGCGCTGGGCGCGGCCCGCATCACCGCCGCCGCCCCGCCCCAGGGCGCCATCGCCGCCATCGTGGCCTGCGGCCTGCTCGACGCCAGCGCCAACGTCTTCTTCCTGCTGGCGCTGAACCACGGGCTCATGTCGGTCGTGGCGGTCCTCACCGCCCTCTACCCCGCCGGCACGGTGCTGCTGGCCCGCTACGTGCTGGGCGAGGAGCTCAGCCGCGTCCAGCGGGTCGGCCTGGGCGTGGCGGGCGTCGCCGCCGTCCTCATCGCCTACTAGGGCTAGACGACCGCGTCGGCGCGGGCGGCCGGGGAAGCGCCGGTCGGCGGTCGCGGTGCGATCGTCGCACCGCCCGGCCCGCGCCGCCACTGGCAGGTCGGCGATCGGCCTACCATCCGGGGCCATGCCACTACCCTCCCCTGCCGCCGACCGCACGGCCGTCGTCACCGGCGCGTCGTCCGGCATCGGCCGCGAGATCGCCCGCCGCCTGGCCCAGCGGGGCCACGGGCTCACGCTCGTGGCCCGGCGCGAGGAGCGCCTGCGCGAGCTGGCGAGCGAGCTCGGCACCGTGCACCAGGGCGTGCGCGTCGAGGTGGTGGTGGCCGACCTCACCGACGAGGCGGCGCGCCGCATGATCGTGGACGAGGTGGCGGGGCGGGGCCTCGAGCTCGCTGCGCTCGTGAACGCCGCCGGCCTCAGCACCGTCGGGCCGGTCCACCGCAACGATCCCGCGGCCGAGCTCACCATGGTGCGCACCAACGTCGAGGCGCTGGCCCATCTGACCAGCCTGGTGCTGCCGGGCATGGTCGAGCGCCGGCGGGGTGCGATCCTCAACGTGGCCTCGACCGCGGCGTTCCAGCCACTGCCGGGCCAGGCGGGCTACGCCGCGTCCAAGGCGTTCGTGGTCTCCTACAGCCGGGCCGTGCGGGAGGAGGTGCGCGGCCACGGGGTCACCGTGACCGTGCTGTGTCCCGGGCCGGTCCGCACCGAGTTCGCCGAGACCGCCGGGTTCGACCCGGCCGAGGCCGACTCCGCCCTGCCCTCGTTCATGTGGGTGGAAGCGAGCGAGGTGGCCCGGGCTGCGGTCGACGGGCTGGAGCACGGGCGCGCCCACGTGATCCCCGGGGCGGCCAACCGGGTCACGGCCTACGCGGCCCCGCTGGTCCCCCCGACGCTGCTCACGAAGGTGCTGGCCCGCCAGCACCCGGGGCTGCAGGAGCGCTGACCAGCAGGTCGACCCCGCGGCGCAGGAACGCCAGCGGGTCGCTGTCGTCCGCCCCGCGCCACACCGCGCCGAAGGGCGCGTTCCAATAGGCCGGGTCGCCGGGCCGCTCCGGTCCCCAGGGGCTGAGGTAGACGTAGGGCTCGGGCTCGAAGCCGTCGCCGGGCGACGCGCCCACGTTCAGGTTCATGCCGCCCGCCAGGGTCATCGTGCAGGCGTGGTCGAAGTGCTCGGGCCAGAGCTGGGCGGTGCCCGCGCCGGTGACCTCCGGCGTGGTCGCCACCAGCTCGTCCATCAGCACGGCGCCCATCGCCCACCAGTCGCCCAGGGCCCGCACGACGGTCGCGTCCAGGCCCAGATGCGCCTCGGGGTCGGCCAGGGGCGGGGTGTCCGACCCGACCGAGAAGTCCTCCGCCAGGTCGACCCGCACGAGCGCGGCGGCGCGGGCCAGGGTGGTGAGCGGCTCGTCCCAGGCCTCGCGGTCGCGCTCGACCACGATCACGTCCCCGCTGATGCGGACCACCTCACCCTCGCCGAACAGGGGCGTGCCCAGCCCGCCCGGCGTGGGCCGCAGGCCGAAGCGCCCGGTCATGGCATGGCGCCGCCGGGCCAGCACGTGCACCGCCACCTGCTGGAGCGCCACGCGGGTCTCAGCCGTCGTCGCCACCGCTGTCCTCGCCGCTGCCGTCGTCGTCGCCGCCGCGCCCGCTGTTGTCGTCGCCACGCTGGCCGCCGTCCTCGTCCCCGGCCTCCGGCATCTGCCCCAGGGCGGCCACCAGCGTCGCCACCTCGGCCTCGCTCAGGTCGGTGCCGGAGTGGATCCGGGTGTAGTTGCTCGGCGGCATCGACCCCTCCGCCACCCGGTCGATGGCGTGCTCGGGCTCGCCCGGGCCTGTGTCCCAGGTGGAGAAGTTGAGCTTCTCGCGGCCGGACTCGACGTCCGAGCGCACCAGCCACGACATGGGCGCCACGTGCGAGTACCACGGCCACTCGGTCTCGTTCGAGTGGCAGTCGTAGCAGGACCGGCGGGCGATGGCCTCGGACTCCTCGTCCGGCCAGGGCGCGTCCATGGTCACGGGCGGGTTGGAGTGGCGCCATCCGTAGGGCACGAACTGGATGGCGACGAAGATGGCCACGACCCCGAGGCCGACCCAGAGCACCACCCGCCGTACGGAGCCCTTCGGCATGGAGCGAGCGTACGCGGCTCAGGCCGTGCGGCGGCGCAGGGTCGCCGCGCCGAGGCCCAGCAGCCCCACTGCGATCAGGGCGAGGATGGCGACGTTCTGGCGGAAGGTCGCGGTGGTCGTGACCGAGCGCAGCACCTCCTGCATGGCCTCGACCGCGTAGGTGAGCGGCATCACGACCGACGCCCAGCGCAGCAGGGTGGGCAGCTCGTCGGTGGGCACGAGCAGCCCGCACAGCAGGATCTGGGGGATCAGCACGAGAGGCATGAACTGCACCGCCTGGAACTCCGTGCGGGCGAACGCGCTGACGAACAGCCCGAGCGCCGTGCCCAGCAGGGCGTCGATCACCGCCACCAGGCCGACCAGCCAGCGCGAGCCGGCCACGTCCAGCCCGAAGAGGCCGAACGCGGCGGCGGACACGACGACGGCCTGCACCACCGCCAGCGTCCCGAAGGCCAGGGCGTAGCCGAAGATGATGTCGCCCTTGCCCGCCGGCATGGAGAGCAGGCGTTCGAGCGTGCCGCCGGTCCGCTCCCGCAGGGTGGCCACCGACGTCACCAGGAACATGACCAGCATCGGGAAGATGCCGAGCAGGGGCGGGGCCCAGAAGTCGAAGTCGGCGTCGGTCAGGATCCAGGCCAGCAGGCCCATGAGCACCACCGGCACCACGAGCAGCATGGCCAGCGTGCGGGGATCGTGGCGCAGCTGGAGCAGCACCCGCCGGGCCGTGGCCAGCGTCCGGGACGGGGTCATGCTGGCACCGACTCCTCGATGAGGGCGAGGAACGCGTCCTCGACGGTGGCGGTCCCCGTGCGGGCCAGCAGGGCGTCCGGGGTGTCGTCCGCCAGCAGCCGCCCCTCGCGCATGAGCAGCAGGCGGTCGCAGCGGGCCGCCTCGTCCATCACGTGGCTGGACACGAGCAGGCTGGCGCCCGCGGCGGCCAGGTCCCGGAACCGGTCCCACAGGTCACGGCGCAGCACGGGGTCGACGCCGACCGTCGGCTCGTCCAGGACGAGCAGCTCGGGCTCGCCCAGCAGGGCGGTGGCCAGCGACACCCGCTCGCGCTTGCCGCCGGACAGGCGTCCGACCAGCTGGTGCGCCTGCTCGTCCAGTCCGACTTCCTCGATGACCCGCTCCACGTCGGACGTCGGCGCGCCGAGCATGCGGGCGAAGTAGCGCACGTTGTCCCGCACGCTGAGGT
>DATBGF010000191.1:0-8174 GCA_036558145.1 Acidimicrobiales bacterium | reverse complement strand
AGTTTCGCCGGCCCTGAACGCCGCTCGCGGCGTCCTCCTCCTCACCGCAGCTACGGCTGCGCCTCGTCGTGCGTCCTTGCGAGCGACGCCCAGTGCTCGCCGAAACCGCGGGCGGACTTACGACTCGGGGCACTAGCGCCTGCCGCGTCCCCGCACCAGCCGCGTCGGGCTGGTCAGCAGCTGGCCCAGGCGCCAGGAGCGGGACTCCAGCACCGCGTGCAGCCGCTGCTCGACGTTGTCGTAGCGGCCCACCATGCTCTCCATCTCGGCCACCTGGCCGAGGGCGGTGGCCAGCTCGGCCTCGCGCCCCACCACCAGGTCGCGCAGCCGCAGGATCTCCTTGCGCAGCGTCTCGACCTCGGCGGCCGGCGTCTGGGTGTCGAGCTTGTGGGTGGCCTCGGCCAGCGCCTCCCGCAGCGCGAGCGTCTCGGCCCGCAGCTCGGCCCAGGCCCGGTCGTAGTCGAGCACGAGGTCGGCGGGCGCCAGGTCCTGGCGGCGGTAGAGGACGGCCCAGGGGGACACGTAGGCGGCGTCGTGGCGGAAGTCGCGCAGCAGGCCCTGGGCGGCGAAGAGCTGGGACCAGCGCTCGACGGGCAGGGCATGGCCGCCGCCGTCCTCGGGGCCGGGCAGGGGCGAGGAGGCGAACAGCACCCGGTCGCCGGCCGCGGCCAGATGGGCCACCGCGGCGGCCGCGTCCGCGGGGTCGAGGCGCTGGGCCACGTCCACGCAGACGACCAGGTCGTAGGGGCCGCCGAGCGGCTCCGAGAGGGCGCCGGGCTCGACCGCGGTGGCGTCGACCCCGCGGTCGCGCAAGTCGCTGACCAGGGCTTTCAGCCCGCAGCCCGCGTCGAGGACGGTGCGCGGCGCGAGCTGGGCGACGATGGCGTCGGCCACCCGGGCGGAGGGACCCTCGGTGTTGGACACGAGGGGCAAGGCTACCGCCCGGACGCCGACGGTCCGGGTCACGGCCTCCCGACCTGCGTATCATGCCCGCCCGGTGCCAGCATCCACGCCGCCGCTCACCAGCACCGTCACGAGCACCCCCGCCGACAGGCCGGACAAGGTGCCGTTCGTGCGCCTGGTCGTCCTCAACTGGAACGGGGCCGGCCACCTCGCCGCGTGCCTGGACGCCCTCGCCGCCCTCGACTGGCCGCCCGACCGGCTGGACCTGGTGGTGGTGGACAACGCCTCCACCGACGGCAGCGACCGCATCGCGGCCGGCCGGGACCGCATCCGCCTGGTCCGCAACGACCACAACGGCGGCTTCGTGGCCAACAACCTGGCGCTGCGCGACCTCGACGGCGTCGACTACGTGGGCCTGGTCAACGCCGACTCGTTCGTGCAGCCCGGCTGGCTGCAGGCCCTGGTCGAGGGCATCGAGGCCGACGACGGCCTGGGCGCGGTGTCGGCCCGCATGGTGTTCGCCGACCGGTTCGTGGAGGTGGAGATCACCTCGCCGACCTTCGTGCCCGCGGGGCCCGACAGCCGCGACCTGGGGGTTCGGGTCAGCGGGGTGCGGGTGGACGGCGTCGACCGCTGGCGCGACGCCCAGGTGGTCGACGGGGGCTGGGGCATCGAGCACCGCCCCGACGGGACCACGTTCCAGTGGACCGCGGGGCAGGCCACGCTGCGGGTCCCGGTGGGCGACGGCAGCGGGATGCCCGAGCGGGTCGAGGTGGCGCTGGACACCGAGTCGCCCAAGCGGGTCACGGTCCGCTCCGGGAAGTCCTCGGCCGAGCTGGTGGTCGGCAGCGAGCGGCGCTGGCACCGGCTGCCCGTGTCCGGCCCGCCGGTCGACATCGTGAACAACGTGGGCTCGGTCCTGATCGAGGGCGGCTACGGCGCCGACCGCGGCTACCTGGAGCCCGACGAGGGCCAGTACGACGCCCCCGCCGACGTGTTCGCCTGGTGCGGGGGCAGCGTGCTGCTCCGCCCCTCCTACCTGGCCGACGTCGGCCTGTTCGACGAGCGCTTCTTCCTCTACTACGAGGACACCGACCTGTCGTGGCGGGGCCGCAGCCGGGGCTGGCGCTACCGCTACGTGCCCGGGGCCGTGGCCCGCCACATCCACGCCGCGTCGACGGGGGAGGGCTCGCCGGTCTTCCAGCACTACGTGGAGCGCAACCGGCTGCTCATGCTGGTCAAGAACGCCCCCGCCCGCATGGCCGTCCAGGCCGTGTGGCGCTACCTCCTCACCACCCTGTCCTACGCCCGGCGCGACCTCGTGTCCCCGGTGCTGGGCCGCCGGCGGCCCCGGCCCACCATCGTGGTGCGGCGGCTGCGCTCGTTCGGCGACTTCGTCCGGCTGGCGCCCGCCATCCTGGCCGAGCGGCGCCGGGTGCGGAAGCGGGCCACCGTCGGCGACGCCGAGCTGCTGGCGTGGGCGGTGCCGCGGTGAAGGACTGGGCGGAGCCGCAATGAAGGTGGCCGTCTACGACCGCTACTGGCCGACCGGCGGCGGCGGGGAGAAGTTCGCCGCGGGGATCGCCGCCGCCCTGGCCGGAGCGCACGACGTGGCCCTGCTCTCCCACGCCGAGCTCGACCGGGGCTGGCTGGGGGAGCGGCTCGACCTCGACCTGGCGGGCGTGGGCGTGGACGTGGTGGACGACCTGGGGGTCACGGCCGCGTCGGAGGCCTACGACCTGTTCGTCAACGCCTCCTACCTGTCCTGGGACGCCAGCCGGGCCCGCCACGGGCTGTACGTGGTCCACTTCCCCGGCCCCCGTCCCGAGCGGGCGGAAGCGGCCCGCCGCCGGCTGGCCCGGCTGGCTCGGCGCCCGCTCTCGGACCGGGCCGCGTCGGCCGAGCTGGGCGACCGCTTCTACACCCCCGAGGCCACCCGCCGGCACGGCATCCGCTGGACCGGAGGCGATGCCGACATCGTGGTGCGGGCGCCGGGGGGTGGCCGCGTGCCGGTCACCGTGCTGCTGGGCCGGTACGTGCCGGCGGCGGTGGGGCCGGTCGAGGTCACAGCCGAGGTCGACGGCCGGGTGCTGGGGCGGGCCGTGGTGGAGGCACCGGGCTCGCGGCTCGACCGCCGCCGCAGCGTCGCCCTCGACCTCACCGTCGACGTGCCCGCGGGCGAGCCGGTCCGGGTCGACCTCCGGTGCCGGTCCTGGGTGCCGGCCGAGGTGGGGATCGGGACCGACACCCGCCCGCTCGGCGTCCCCGTCATCGGCGTGCACGCGGGCTCCGGCTGGCGGGCCCGCGTGGCCCGCGCCGCACCGGTCCTGTCCGGGCCGACCGGCCGGCCCACCTACCTGGACAGCTACGACCGGGTGCTGGCCAACTCGGCCTACACCCAGGGCTGGATCGAGCGGATGTGGGACCGGCCGAGCGACGTGCTCCACCCGCCGGTGACGCTGGTCGCGCCGGGGGACAAGGACCCCGTGATCCTCTCCGTCGGCCGCTTCTTCCTGCCGGGCACCGGCCACAACAAGAAGCAGCTGGAGATGGTGGGCGCCTTCCGCCGCCTGGTCGAGTCGGGCGGGGCCGAGGGCTGGGAGTACCACCTGGTAGGCGGGTGCAGCCCCGAGCACCAGCCCTACCTGGACGAGATCCGGGCCGCGGCCGCCGGGCTCCCGGTGGTGATCCACCCCGACGCCTCGGGCGCCGACCTGCGCGCGCTGTACGGGCGGGCCTCGATCTTCTGGCATGCGGCGGGGCTGGGCGAGGACGCCGAGCGCCACCCCGACCGCTTCGAGCACTTCGGCATCACCACCGTCGAGGCCATGTCGGCGGGGGCGGTGCCGGTGGTCATCGACGCGGCGGGACAGACCGAGATCGTGGAGCAGGGCGTGTCCGGCTACCGCTTCGCGGGAGTGGAGGGACTGGTGTCACACACCCGGGCGCTCGTCGCCGATCCCGCGTGGCGGGCGACGATGGCGGCGGCTGCCCGCCGCCGGGCGGAGGACTTCGGCTGGGACGCGTTCGTGGACCGGCTCCACGCCGTGGTCGGGGAGCTGGGTCGATGAGCGAGACCAGCGCCACCGGCGGAGCCGGCCGCCTCATGCGCGCCGCCCGCTCGCCGCTGGCGTCGGCCCGGGCGCTGGGCCGGCGCGTGGCCCACACGCCGGGGACGCCGTGGGCCTACCGCCGCCTGCACGCCGAGCACGAGCAGATGCGCGCCACCTACGAGACCTGGGTCCCGCCCGGCCACTTCTACTCGCCCTACCCCGACCTGGCCGAGTTCGAGGCCCGGCTGGCGGCCGAGTCCGGCGCCGACCGGCCGCTGATCGGCATCGACCTGCGGGCGGACGAGCAGCTGGCCCTGCTCGACGAGCTGGTCCCGCTGGTGGCCGACGCCCCGTTCCCCGAGCACCAGCCCGAGGGCGACGCCAAGTGGCGGTACTGGTACGACAACTTCGCCTACGCCTACGGCGACGGGGTGGTGCTGCACGGGATGCTGCGGCACCTGAAGCCCGGCCGGGTCATCGAGGTCGGCTCGGGCTTCTCGTCCGCCCTGTTGCTCGACACGGTGGACGGTTGGCTGCCTGGCACCGAGCTCACCTTCGTCGACCCCTATCCGGCCCTGCTGGAGAGCCTGCTGCGGCCCGACGACGAGGCGCGGGTGACCATCCACCGCAGCGCGGTGCAGGACCTCGACCTGTCCGTGTTCGCGGCGCTGGGCCCCGGTGATGTGCTGTTCGTCGACTCGACCCACGTGGTCAAGGCCGGCTCCGACGTGAACCACCTCATGTTCGAGGTGTTCCCGCGGCTGGCGCCCGGCGTGTGGATCCACGTCCACGACATCTTCTTCCCGTTCGACTACCCGCCGGACTGGGTGCGCCAGCGCCGGGCCTGGCACGAGGCCTACCTGCTGCGGGCGTTCCTCGCGTTCAACCCCAGCTTCGCCATCCGCTGGTTCCAGGACTTCCTGTGGCAGCGCCACGGGGACGCGCTGCGCCGCCTGCCGTGGATCACGGTCAACTCCGGCGGCAACCTCTGGCTGGAGCGGACCGGCTAGCTAGTCCGGCAGGGCCGGCGGCTCGGTGCGCCGGTCGGGCTCGCTCGGGCTCATGATGCCCACCGCGTTGCCGTCGGGATCGCAGACGATGGCGTAGCGGGCGCCCCAGAACGCGTCGAAGGGTGCCTGCTGGCCCTCGTAGCCCGCCGCGGTCATGGTCTCGTAGATGCAGTCGACGGCCTCGCGGTCGGCCACCTTGAACCCGATGACGACGCCGGTGCGCCCCGCGGGCCAGCCCTTGTCCCACATCGAGGCGAACGCGGTGCTGTCGAGGTCCATGTCCAGCCCGCCGCCGACCACGGCGGCCCGGTGGTGGCCGGTCCAGGGCGCTTCCTCGCCCAGGTCCAGCCCCAGCGTCCGGTAGAACTCCGCGCTCCGGGCCATGTCCCCCACGACCAGGTTGATCTGGTCGAGCATCAGCGGCGGTCGCTCCTGTTCACTCATGCCTCACCCCCCCAGGGTCGGCACCCGGCAATCCCAGGTCAGGTACATGTAACCCGGTGCGGCGCCGATGCGCGCCGCGGTCGCCCGATCGGCCACCACCACCAGGTCGCCCGCCACCTCCGGATCGCGGGCGGCGGCCAGCATCCCGGGCACGTCGAACTCGCCCGCCCAGGTCTCCCAGGGGTTGGCGGCCTCCGGGCCGGCGACCGCGTCGGCGAGCTCGGCCGTGCACAGCAGGTCCGTCACGAAGCCCTCGGCCCGCAGCCGGGCGGTCAGGTCGAACCCGAAGCGCCAGAACACCGGCGTGTCGTCGCCGTGGAACTCGGGCTCGGTGGGCGGCGCCGTCGCCCCCTGGAGGACCGGCACCTGCAGCAGCAGGTGGCCGCCCGGCGCCATGACCCGGCGCAGCTCGGCCAGGGCCTTGCCCGTGTCGGGCACGTGCTCGAGCACGTGGGCGCACAGCATGACGTCGAGGCAGCCGTCGGGCAGGTCGATGGCCTGGAGGTCCAGGCGCAGGTTCCCGGCGTGGGCCCGCAGGTCGTAGTCGCTCGTGCGGTAGAAGAACCAGGTGCTCATGGCGGCCCGGTAGCCGTCCCCCATGCGGGGGCTGGTCTCGATCACCCGCAGCTCGGGCCCGAGCGGGACCCGCCGGCCCAGGCACCAGTGCAGGAACCGGTCCCGGCCGTTGCTGCCACAGTGCGGGCACAGCGCCAGCTCGACGTGGGCGGGACCGTCGAACGCCGGCCCCTGCCAGCGGCAGACGTTGCAGAGGACCTGGTCGCCCGGCCCCGGCTCGGGCAGCGGCAGCCAGGGCGGCGTCTCCGGATCCGGTCCGGGAAGCGCGGCCGGTCCCGCCGCCGGGTCCGGTCCCAGCAGCTTGCGCCCCACCCGTCGGATCTGGGCCTTGAGACTCACCGAGCCTCCCAGTCGCTTGCGCTCACCGAGCCTCCCAGTCGCTTGCGCTCACCATCCCTCTTCCTCCTCGCGGTCCTCGACGCCGTGCGCGGCCAGGAGGTCGTGGGCGGCGGTCGTGGGGGACACGTGCCCCGCCCGCACCTCGGCCTCCACCTCGCGCAGGCGCTTGCCGACCCGCTCGTCGTGGCGGAAGGCGTCCACCAAGCGCTCCCGCAGCTCGGCCCACAGCCAGTCGACCGCCTGGGCCGACCGCAGCCCCTCGAGGGCGCCGTCGCTGCGCAGGTGCGCCACCAGCCGCTCGACCTCGGCCCAGACCTCGTCGACCCCGGTGCCGTCGAGGGCCGAAGTGGGCAGGACCGGCACCGACCAGCCGGGGTGCTTGGGCCGCAGCATGTGCACGGCGTGGTGGTAGTCGGCCACCGCCCGCCGCGCCGCGGGGGCCAGGTCGCCGTCGGCCTTGTTCACGACCACGATGTCGGCCAGCTCCATGATCCCCCGCTTGATGCCCTGGAGCTCGTCGCCGCCCCCGGGCGCGGCGATCACCAGGAAGCAGTCGACCATGTCGGCCACCGCCGTCTCGGACTGGCCCACGCCCACGGTCTCGATGACGATCACGTCGAAGCCCGCCGCCTCGCACAGCAGCCCGGCCTCCCGGGTGCGGCGGGCGACGCCTCCGAGGGACCCGCCCGACGGGGAGGGCCGTATGTAGGCCGCTGGGTCGCGGGCCAGGCGCTCCATGCGGGTCTTGTCGCCCATGATCGAGCCCCCGCTGCGCCGGCTCGACGGGTCCACGGCCAGCACCGCCACCTTGTGCCCGGCCGCGGTCAGCCGGGTGCCCAGCTCGTCGATGAGCGTCGACTTGCCGGACCCGGGCGTGCCGCTCACGCCCACCCGGACGGCGTTGCCGGTGGCGGGCAACACCTCGTCGAGGAGCGCGGCGGCTTCGGCGCGCCGCTCGGGCAGCGTCGATTCGATCAGCGTGATCGAGCGGGCGAGCGCCCGCCGGTCGCCGGCCTGCAGCCGCTCGGCGTCCTCGCCCATGACGGGGAGCTTACGGGGCACGGCAACGCCCCGAGGAAGCCTCGGTGAAACCCCGGTGAAGCGCATTGCTTCGGTGGCCGGGCGCCGTGAAGATGCGCCCGCGTCCCGACAGCACGCGCCATGAAACTGATCATCCAGCTCCCTTGCCTCAACGAAGAGGATCAACTTCCCGCCACCTTGGCCGACCTGCCCCGCCGCGTGCCGGGCGTCGACCGGGTCGAGTGGCTCGTCGTCGACGACGGGTCCACCGACCGCACCGTCGAGGTGGCCCGGGCCCACGGCGTCGACCACGTCGTGAAGCTGACCAACAACAAGGGCCTCGCCTCCGCGTTCCAGGCCGGCCTCGACGCCTCCCTCAAGCTCGGCGCCGACGTGATCGTCAACACCGACGCCGACAACCAGTACTCGGCGGACGCCATCCCCGCCCTGGTGGCGCCCATCGTGGCCGGCCGGGCGGACATGGTCATCGGCGACCGCAACGTGCGGGACATCGACCACTTCTCGCCCACCAAGAAGGCGCTCCAGCGCCTCGGGAGCTGGGCGGTGCGCCAGGCGTCCGGCACCGACGTGCCCGACGCCACCTCCGGCTTCCGGGCCTACAACCGGGAGGCGGCGCTCGCCCTGACCGTGGTGTCGACGTTCACCTACACGCTGGAGTCGCTGATCCAGGCGGGCAAGAGCCTGGCCGCGGTGGAGGCGGTGCCGGTGGGCACCAACCCCAAGACCCGCGAGTCCCGCCTGTTCGGGTCGATGTCGCTGTACGTGCGGCGCAACATGCTCGCCCTCTTCCGCATCTACACGGGCTACG
>DATBGF010000190.1:0-17566 GCA_036558145.1 Acidimicrobiales bacterium | reverse complement strand
CTGCGCTCCATGCGGCCCCGCTACCTCAAGGACTTCGGGCGGATGCCCCTGTGGGTGCTGCGCGCCGCCTCCGCCGGCGACGGGCGCGCCGCCCGGCGCGACGGGTGACCGCGAGCCTCAGCGGCGCCCGGCGAGCCGCGGTCGAGGGGATCCTGGCCGCGGCGTGGGGCGGCCGGGTGACGCTGGCGTCGGTCACCGCGCTGGCCGAGCGGGACCACGTCCTGCGGGTCGGGACCGGGGACGGGCGCGCCGCGGTGGTGAAGCTGCCGCGGCTCCCGGGCGACTACCCGTGGCCGGTCGACCCCGAGGCGGTGGCCCGGGAGTGGGCGTCCCTCGACCACCTGGGCGCCGTGGCGCCGGGCGTCGCGCCCCGCCTGCTCGGGGGCGACGGCGAACAGGGCCTGGTCGTGATCGAGGCGCTGCCCGACGTCCGCTCGCTGGACGAGTCGCTGCTCGGCGCCGACCCGGCCCGGGCCCGGGAGGACGTGCTGGCCTGGTCCGGGGCCCTGGCCCGGCTCCACGCCGGGACCCGGGGGACGGCGGCGGGGTTCGCGGCGGCCGGAGCCCGGCGCGGGCTGGCCGCGGGCCGGGAGCCGTGGTGGCTGGAGCGCCTCACCGCGGCCGAGCCGGGCTTCACGGCCGAGGCCCGCGACCACGGCGTCGACCCGGCGGCGGTGGCCGCCGATCTGGACCGGATCCGCACGGTCCTCTCCACCCGCCACGTCGCCCTGGTCCACGGCGATCCCTGTCCCGACAACGTGCTGGTCACCGGGGCGGGGTGCCGGCTGGTCGACTACGAGCGGGCCAGCATGGCCTCGGCGGCGATCGACTTCGCGTACCTGCTCTCGCCCGTGCCGAGCTGCTGGTGCTTCGGCCTGCTCCCCGCCGATCTGGTGGCGGCCGCCACCGCGGCCTACGAGGACGCCGTGACCGCCGCCGGGGTGGTGCTCGGCGACGAGTGGGCGGAGGCGGTCGTGGCCGCCCTCGCCCTGTTCGTGGCCGTGCGGGTGGGCGGCCAGCGGGGCCGGGCGATCGACGACGGGGACGTCTGGGGCACGACGACGGCCCGGCCCCGGCTGGCCACCTGGACCGCATCGCTGCTCGGGGCGCCGGGCGCCGAGGCCTTCCCGCAGCTGGTGGCGACGGTGGCCGCCTGGCGGGACCGCAACGGCCTCGACGGGTCGGTCGAGGTGCCCGGCTACCCGGCGCTCGGCGGATCAGCCCGGTGACAGCACCGCGGTGGCGATGCCGCGGGCGCGCAGGCTGAAGCTGCCGTCGAAGGGCTCCAGGGGCCGTCCCCGGAGGTCGACCAGCCAGCCCCGCCGGCCCTCGATCCCCACGCTGGTCTCGTGGTCGGCCGGGTTGAACACCCGCACGACGAGGGCCTCGCCCTCGCGCACGACGGCGGCCACCTCGGCTCCGGTCACGGTCAGCGCCGTTCCCGTCGCCGCCAGCTCGGCGCCGCTGCCGTCCGCCGCGACCACCAGCAGGGGCACGAGCACCTCGTCGGCCAGCGCGTACGGGTCGACGTCGCCGATCGCCACGGCGTAGCTGCGGGTGACCGGTCCCTGGAGCTGGGCGCCCTCCAGCGGGATCAGCGGACCGGCCGGCAGCGGGCGGGTGGCCATGGGCCGCTGGGACAGCATCCCGGACGAGCGCAGCAGCGTGAGCGCCAGCTCGCCCGCGGTCCCGGCGTCGCCGTCGAGGTCCACGAGCTCGTACTCGGTCACGCCGTCGTGGACGACGGTCAGGCCGCCGGCCTGCACGAAGCGCTGGGCCGGGTAGGTGGCCAGCGGGGCCTCGGTGGGGCCGCCCTCGGCCTCCAGCCCGCGCTCGACGGTGCCGTAGGCGCACTCGGCCCGGCTGGCGGTGGCGGGGGAGGGCAGCGGGAAGTGGGCCCGCAGGCGGTGGTCGCGCGCCGCGTTGTCCAGGGCGACCTCGACCCGGACCGCCCGCTCGCCGGCCCGCAGCTCCAGCACCGTGCGGACCTCGTGCTCGATGATCGCGTCCGAGCGGCGGGCCAGCCCGTCGCTGTGGGTGGGCCAGCGGTAGCGGGCGGTGATCGCCACCCGGGCCCGGACCGGTCCCCGCTCCACGATGGCCACGTCGACGTGGATGGGGCGGTCGACCAGCGTGTCGTCGGTGGGCGGGCACCAGTTGTAGGTGTCGCCGCAGTCGCCGCCGTCCACCAGCCGCCCGAGCCCGGCGTGGTCGTCGAGCGCGAACGTGCCGTCGGGGGCCACCGTCACGGTCACCAGCCCGTTGGCCAGCACCGGCGGGTCCTCGCCCTTGACGATCACCGGCAAGGTCGCGCTGGTGTCGCCCGGCGCCCAGCCCCGCCAGCCGAAGCCCGGCACGTCGGCCACGTGCGCCAGCACCGTCACCTGCTCGGGCTGGCTCACGACCAGCCGCAGGTCGCCCTCGTGCCCGGTGCGCAGGTCGTCCAGCACCGCCCGGACCTCGGCCGACACCAGCCCGGCCGTGCCCCGCCGCTCGTTGGCGACCAGCACGGTGCCGTCCTCGTCCTCGACCGCGAACGCCGAGATGGTGGGCACCCAGTCGACCTCCTGGGCCGCGGGCACCACGATGGCGGGCGGCCCCGCGTGCAGCACCGCCCGGCCGCGCTGGGCCCGCAGGCGCTGCGTGCCGGGGGGCGTCTCGGTGCCGGGCACCACGACCTGGACCATCCCGCCGCGGGGCCGGGCCGTGGGGTTCACCACCACCGGACCGGCGTGGTCGACCCGGGCGGCCAGCGCGGCGGTGGCCCGGGTGGCCAGGCCCTCGGCGATGTCGGCGGCCTCGCTGTAGCGGACCAGCACGGCGTCGCACACGTCGTCGATCGAGCAGGCGCAGACCGAGTCGTGGGCCGAGTTGCGGATGACGCCCCGCCAGGCCTCGTCCAGCAGCGCCCCGGGCCAGCGCCCGGGCGGCAGGAACAGGGCGGCCAGCGGCTCGGCCCCGGCCAGCAGCAACCGCTCGGCCCGGGCCGAAGCCCGGCGCACGTCCACCCGGTTCGAGACCACGCCCATCAGCAGGTTGGCGCGCGCCCCGGAGCGCAGCTCGCCGGTCCACTCCGCCAGGCCCTCGGTGGGCGCCGCGGCCAGGTGCTCGGGCAGCGACACCACCCGCAGGTCGAACTCGTCCTGGATGTCGTTGGCCTCGGCCACCACCCGGCCCAGCCAGGGCTGGGGCATCTGGTGGTCGGTGCCGTTCATCCACAGCACCGGCCCCGCGACCAGGTCGCGCCACTCCTCGGCGAAGCCGGCCACGGCCTCCACGAACGCCTTGGCGTCGTCGGGCAGGGCCGAGCCGTTCCCGTAGCCCTGCGGCAGGTACTCGGCCCGCACGGTGGTCCCGTCCGGCGCCCGCCACCAGAACCCGCTGCGGGTGACCGCGGCGGGCACGCCCCGCCACACCACCGCGTGCTCGAAGCCGAACCCGGCCAGGATCTGGGGCATCTGGGCCACGTGGCCGAACATGTCGGGCAGGTAGCCCACGGCCATGGCGCCGCCGTAGTTGTCCGCCACCCGCAGGCCCAGCTGCAGATTGCGGACCAGCGTCTCGCCCCCGACCAGGAACTCGTCCGGCAGCGTGTACCAGGGCCCGATCGCCACCCGCCCGCTGCCCACCAGCCGCCGCAACCGCTCGGCCGCCTCGGGCCGCACGGCCAGGTAGTCCTCCACGACCGCCAGCTGCCCGTCGAGCAGGAACCGGGCGTAGGCCGGATCGCCCTCCATCCGTCCCAGCAGGTCGTCCAGCAGGTCCACCAGCCGCAGCCGGAAGGTCTGGAACGACGAGTACCACTCGCGGTCCCAGTGCGTGTGGGGGACGACATGCACCCGCCGCCGTGCCGTCCGAGGGGTGGTCACTCCGCTGTCGTCCTGCACCCTGCCATCCTGGCCGATGGCCGGTACGCCGTGAAGCTCAGTCGAGCTCCAGCACGGCTTTCCCGCGCAGCGTCCGCCCGAGCATGGCGTCCGCGGCCTGGTCGAAGTCGTTCCACGAGCCCTGCCAGCCGATGTCGACCGTGAGGTGGCCGGCGTCCAGGAGGGTGACGAGGGTGGCCAGGTCGTCGGCGACGGGGGCGCCGATCAGGAACGACGTCAGCGACTTGGGCGGCCCGACGGTGGCGTAGGGGCGGAACGTGGCGGGCTCGGACGACGACCAGCCGATGCTCTGGAGGCTGCCACCCGGCGCGAGGAGGTCCCAGGCGCCGGTCAGGGTCGGCCCGCCGACGCTGTCGAGCACGATGTCCAGCGGCTCCGCGATGCCGTCGAGCCCGATGACGACCTCGCCGGCCCCGGCGTCGGCCAAGTCCTCGCCGCGACCGGCCGATCCGACCGAGGCGATCACGTGGGCGCCGGCGTGGGCGGCGATCTGCACGGCGAAGTGCCCGACGCCGCCCGAGGCGCCCGTCACGAGCACACGCTTGCCCGGAGCCAGCCCCGCGGCGCGCAGGGCCTGGAGGGCGGCGAGCCCGGCGACGGGCAGGGCGGCCGCCCGGGCGGCGTCGACCGCCGGAGGGAGCGGTGCGAGCGCGGTCGCGTCGACGGCGCAGCGCTCGGCGAAGGCGCCCACGGCCAGGGCGACCACGCGGGTCCCGACCTCGGGACCGCCCGCGGCGGTCTCGACGATCGTGCCCGCCACGTCGGAGCCCAGGACCGCTCCGGGCGCGAGGCGGCCCGACCGGGCGTCGTTGAGGTCCCCGCGGTTGAGGGAGGCATGGGTGACGGCCACCAGCACCTGGCCGTTCCCCAATGTCGGCTCGGCCAGGTCGGCGAAGCCGCAACCGAGTCGGGCGGGAGGATCGACGACGATGGCTCGCATGGACACCGCACGCTAGACCGGCACGTGACTCTTGCATATTTGGCTGATTATGCAAATATGGGTGACATGCGCGAGAGCATCGAGAACACGGTGATCTGCCAGTACCGCCCGCGCGCCGCCGAGGTGGACAGCCTGCTCGACCTGATCCGGGAGCACCGGGCCGTCAACGCCGAGCTGGGCCTGGCGACCGACCGGCCCGAGGAGGTCTACGTGGGCCAGGACCAGGACGGCGCGGGCCCGCTCATCGTGACCATCTTCCAGTGGGTGGACGCCGAGGCCCCCGGCCGGGCGTTCCGGCATCCCCGGGTCGGGGCGCTGTGGGAGAAGATGGAGACCCTGGTGGAGGACCGGGCCATGGGCCCGGGCATGGCGTTCCCCCACTTCAGCGTGCGGGAGACGCTCTGAGCGAGCGACCCCTCGGGCTGCGCCAGCTCGACGAGCTCGAAGCGGTCTTCGGGGCCCTGGCCAACGAGCACCGGCGCCACATCCTCGTCACCCTGCACGCCCGGGGCGGCGCCATGACCGCGGGCGAGCTGGCCGAGCGCTTCAGCCACTCCTGGTCGACCACCACCCGGCACCTGCAACGCCTGGAGGCCGCCGGCCTGGTCCGGGTGACCAAGGCCGGCCGCGAGCGCCGCTACACCCTCGACGCCCCCCACCTCCTGACCACCACCGCGACGTTCCTCGACGTGTTCCACGCCGGCGGTCCCACCCAGAGCTGACGGCGAGTCAGGGCCCATGAATCGGCGGACTACTGTCCGGGGTGTGGAGAACCGCCGCGTGGGGAGGCAGAGCCTCGGTCCTGTCGGCCGGCCGGGCTGGGCAGCAGTCGTGTCGGAACCGGCGTCGTGAGCGGCCCGAGCGAGCGCCCGGAGCCGCGCAAGCCGGCCGAGCCGAAGCCGCACATCGACACTCAAACTGCGCACGCAGCGCGGGTGTACGACTTCCTGTCCGGTGGCGAGGTCAACTTCGCCGTCGACCGCGAGGTCGCCGAGATCCAAGCCCGTGCCTATGGGCGGGACGATGGCACCCGGGCACGCCGCGACATCCGTGCGCAGCGCGAGTTCATCGGGAAGGTCGTCGGTTACTGCGCGAGTGAGGGCGGTGTGCGCCAGTTCCTGGACGTCGGGTCGGGCATCCCGAGCGAGCATCACCTCCACCGCCTCGCCCAGCAAGGGACGCCCGATGCCCGGATGGTGTTCGTCGACAACGATGACATCGTCCTTACGCACGCCCACCAGCTGCTGCCGAACACCGACGACGCCGCGGCACGGTTCGTTCAAGCCGACTTCTTCGAGCCCGACACCGTCCTGCAGGCGGCCGCCGGGACGTTGGACTTCACGCAGCCGATCGCCCTCCTGCTGATCGCGTTGACGCATCTGCATGGCGACGAGCGCCATCCCTACGAAACGGTGGCGCGCTACGTCGATGCCCTGTCGTCGGGTAGCTACCTGGCGATGACCAACCTGTCGAGCGACATCGAGCCCGAGGCGACAGAGCCTCTGAAGCGTGCGATGGACGGTGCCAACATCGATTACGGCTTCGCCCTGCGCTCCAAGGCTGAGTTCGCTCGCTTCTTCGAGGGCTTGGACCTGGTCGAGCCCGGCATCGTGCCCGTGTCCGCGTGGCACGCCGAGGTGGACTTCGTCGCCCCGCTCTGGTCGGCGGTCGCACGCAAGCCCTGACCCGCTGGACCACCCGGCCCTGTCAGTCGGCGGTGTTGTCGCGGCGCAGCCGCTGGTTGAGCCGCGCTGCCTGGCGCATCTGGTGATCGCGCTCGGCGAGGTTGGGCGCGTTGTGGGCCGCGTCGGCGTACAGGCGGGCGGCCAGCTCCAGGTCTCCGTTCTTCTCGTGGAGATGCGCGGCGACCGCATCGCGCCGGGGGATGCCCTCGTCGACCGCGGCGAGCGCCGCCAGCCCGGCGCGGGCGCCGTGCGCTTCGCCGACCGCGACGGCCCGGTTGAGCCGGACGATCGGCGTGTCGGCGAACCGGCGCAGCTCGTCGTACCACTCCACGATCTGGGCCCAGTCGGTCTCCTCGACATCCGTCGCATCGGCGTGGAGCGCGGCGATCGCCGCCTGCGCCTGATACTCGCCGAGCCGGTCGCGTGCCAGCGCCGCCTGCAGGACGGCGATGCCCTCGCCGATGAGCGCCTGGTCCCACAGGCTGCGGTCCTGTTCGGCCAGCGGCACGATCCGTCCGTCGGGACCGGTGCGGCTGCGCCGGCGCGCATGGTGCAACAGCATGAGGGCGAGCAGGCCGTGGACCTCCGGTTCGTCCAGCGACACGGCCAGCTGCCGGGTGAGCCGGATGGCCTCGGCCACGAGGTCGACGTCGCCCGAGTAGCCCTCGTTGAAGATGAGGTACAGCACCCGCATGACCGTCGGGACGTCGCCGGGACGATCCAGCCCCGACCGCGCCACGGTCCGCTTGGCGCGGCTGATGCGCTGCGCCATGGTCGCCTCCGGCACGAGGTAGGCCTGCGCGATCTGCCGCGTCGTGAGGCCGCCCACGGCCCGCAGGGTCAGGGCCACCGCGGACGACGGGGTCAGCTCGGGATGGGCGCAGAGGAAGTAGAGGTGCAGCGTGTCGTCGCCGCTGGGCGCCACGCCGGCCGGGGGCTCGGCGTCGAAGCGGTCCTCCCGGTCGCGGCGGGCCGCGTCCGACCGCGCCATGTCGACGAACACCCGCCAGGCGACGGTGATCAGCCAGCCCTTGGGGTCGGCGGGGGGCTGCTCGTCCCAGGCCGGGACCGAGCGGATGAGCGCCTCCTGGACGGCGTCCTCGGCCGTCGCGAAGTCGGCGCCGCGACGGACGAGGACGCTCAGGACCTGCGGGACGAGCTCGCGGAGCTCGACGTCGTCCACCGTCAGTCGGTGACGGTCGGCGGCAGCGTGAAGAACGGCCGGACCTCCAACCACTCGTGGACCGGCCGGCCGCCGGCCCCGGGCGCGGCGGACAGCTCACCGGCGAGCTCGATCGCCCGCTCGTAGCTGTCCACGTCGATCACCGTCCAGCCGGCGATCAGGTCCTTCGTCTCGGCGAACGGGCCGTCGGTCACCGGCGGCCGGCCCTCGCCGTCGGAGCGCACCCAGACGCCGTCCGGCGACAGCGCCTGCATGTCGACGAACTCGCCGGTGGCCTCGAGCCGGCGGGCGAAGTCGCTCATGAACCGGCCGTGCGCTTCGACCTCGTCCGGCGTCCACTCGGCCATCGGGATGTCGTTCACGGGCGGCGCCGCGCCCCGGTAGTGCTTGAGCAGCAGGTACTTGGCCATGGCGGTCTCCTTGCGGCGGCGGTACGGCTAGGACCCCTGGCGCTCCGCCCGCCGGCGGATGAGCTCCTCGACCGGCGTCGGCAGGGTCTCGTCGAAGTCGATGAGCTTCGCCCACGTCGGCGTGACGACGATGCGCACCATCGAGTCGTACAGCGACCGGACCTCGGTCTCCCACACGACCCGCTGCTCCGGCGTCATCTCGTAGGTGCCGTTCATCTGGAGGTACTCGTCGGGGATGCCCTCGACCTCGTCGAGCACCGCGTCGCCCCGGAGCAACAGGATCATCGGCGGGTGCACCTCGGTGTCGATGGTCAGGGCGACGGCCGGGTTCCGGCGCAGCGACGCGAGCTTCGGGGCGTTCGTCGAGGTGCACATGACGACCTCGGTGCCGTTCCACGTGAACGCGATCGGCACGACCCTCGGGGTGCCGTCGCTGGCCATGTAGGCCAGACGGGTGATGTCCCGGTGCAGCATCTCCTGGCTGATCGGCTTCGCCAGGATGGCGGCGACGTCGCTGGGCTTGCCCCCATGGGACTTGAGGTCGAGGTCCTTGGCCACGGTGTGCTCCTCCGTGTCATGGCGGCCCCTCCGGCCGCGTTCACCCTAGGACGGAGCCGAAATCCCGTTCTCGACATGGGCGGCAGAAATCCCCTCGCGCCTCCAACCTGCGAGGATCATCCGGTGGCAGCCGCTGACGTGCCGCAACCCGAGCTCCGGCCCGGCGACGAGCGCACCGCGTTGGAGCAGCGCCTCGACCGCTACCGGGCGATCGCCGCGGCCGCGCTCGTCGACGTCGGGTGGGAGGAGGCCTCGACCCGCCTGCTGCCGGCGACGGATCTGACGATCGCGGGCATCGTCCGGCATCTGGCGTGGGCCGAGGACCGCTGGTTCCAGGGCCGGCTGCTCGGCGTGCCGATGCCCGCACCCTGGGACCCGCCGGGCGCCGACGACCCGGATCAGGCGATGCGGCTCTCCCCGGACGACACCGTCGCCGGCATCGTCGAGCTCTACTCGTCAGCGTGCCGCCGGAGCCGCTCGGCGCTCGCCCGGTGTGCGTCGCTCGACCAGGTCGCCGCGGTTCCCTCGTTCGGGATCGGTCCGGTCAACCTCCGGTGGATCCTCGTCCACATGATCGACGAGACCGCTCGCCACGCCGGCCACCTCGATCTCCTCCGGGACTGCCTCAGTACTCGTTCTTGATGACGAAGAAGGAGCCGCGGATGGTGCCGGCCAGCTTCGACTTCTGCCGGGCGAACTTGAACGAGGCGAGCTCGGTGGGGACGTCCATCCCCTCGGAGAGCTTGAACCCGACCGCCCGCTTGCCCTGGTCGCCGAGCGTGTACATCACGTTGATCGACAGCCCGCTCTCGTAGAAGACGTAGGCCATCCGGATGTCCTCGACCTGGAAGGCCGTCGCCTCGAGGGCAGGGGACTCGATGACGATGCCCCGTTCGTCCTCGAGGATCCGGTGGACCCAGTCGACGGTGTCCTCGGCCTCGCTCGCCGGCTCCACCGTGAAGACGTGGTCGTACTTGTTCTTGAAGTAGCGGGCCTCGTTCGCCCGCAGGCCGGCCAGCGCTTCGGCGACCGGCGACGTCTCCAGACCGACGGTCGAGACGTCCTTGAAATCGACGGTGTAGGACATCAGGCCACACCCGCGTCGGCCGGCAGCGCGGCGAAGTCACGCTGCACCTGGCGGTACCACTTCAGCCCCGAGACCGGCCGCTTCCACCGGCCCTTCATGTCCCGCAGCGCCGGCTCGTGGTCGCTGTCGCCCCCGGCGACGGCCTCCCGCAGGTGCCGGTCCTGCGCCTTGATGATCACGTTGGCGTCCTCGCCGTGATGCTCCAGGTCACACGACCCGCCCAGCTCCCTGCACGTCATGGTCTTCATCTCGGTTCCCTTCGTCTCGGTGTCGCTGACAAAGTGAGAGTACCACTCTTAATTTGAGAGTGCTAGTCTCAATCCCGTGACGCCTCGCGAAACCTCTGGGCTCAAGCGGGACCAGGCCAGGACCCGCCTGGCGCGCGGGGCGGTCGTCGAGGCGGCACGCAGCCTGTTCCTCGACCATGGCTACGGGGCGACGACCATCGACGCCATCAGCGAACGGGCCGGCGTCCCGCCTGCCACGGTGTACCGGCTGTTCTCGTCGAAGCACGGGATCCTCAAGTCCCTGCTCGACGTGTCCATCGTCGGCGACGACGAGAACGTCCCGATGGCCGACCGGGAACCGGTCCGGACCCTGCTCGCGGACCACGACCCGAGGGATCAGCTCGCCGGGTTCGTGGCGATCACCGTGCAGGTGAACGCCAGGGTCGCACCGCTCTACCGCATCCTCGTCAGCGCAGCCGGGACCGACCCGGACGCGGCCCAGCTCCTCGACACGCTGACCGGTCAGCGCCAGCAGGGACAGCGGCAGATCGCGCGCTCCCTGGCCCGCGCCGGCGCACTGCGTCCCGGCCTGCGCGAGCGCGACGCCGCCGACCTCATCCACGCCTTCCTGTCGCCCGAGCTCTACGGGCTGCTCGTCACCGACCGGGCCTGGAAGGCCGAGCGCTACCGGTCATGGCTGGTGTCGACCCTCGTCGACCAGCTCCTGGCCTAGCTTGGGCCGGCATGGCCGGCAGCGTGCGACGGGCGGTCGTGTCCCAGGTCGACTGGTGGTGGCGCGCCCTGTTCCGGCGCCGCCTCGAGGGGCTCACGGACGACGAGCTGTGGTGGGAGCCGGCCCCCGGCTGCTGGACGCTGCACGCGGACAGCGAAGGGGTCTTCCGCTACGAGTGGCCGCCGGGCAGCCTGGGCGAGGCCGAGCCCCCGTTCACCACCATCGCCTGGCGCCTGTGCCACATGGGCTGCTCGGGCATGGCGCAGTGGGCGATGGCCATGGAGGGCGACCCCGAGGCGCAGCCCCGGTCCTACGCCCTCGCCTTCCCGGCGGGCGCGGCCGAGGCCGTCGCCTTCCTGGACGGCTGGTGGGAGCGGTGGCGGGCCGCGGTCCGGGCGCTCGGCGAGGACGACCTGTGGCGGCCGCTGGCGGCCACCGGCATGGGCGTGGACGCCCCCCGGATGCGCCTGGGCGGCGACGATCCGTTCGTGAACCACCTGCTGCACCAGCAGCGTGAGCTCATCCACCACGGCGCCGAGGTCAGCCTGCTGCGCGACCTCTACCGGGCCCGGGGCGGCGCCCCCTAGGAGCCGGCACCGGCTCAGTGGACCGAGGCGTAGCACCCGCCGACGAGGGCCACCATGACGATGACCACCATCGTGGCGGTGAGGGTGATGCCCGACCGTGTGCGCCGCGCCCGGGGGGCCGCGTCGTGCGACACCGGTAGCGGCAGGGGGCCGGAAGCCAGCATCCCGGGGTACAGCTCCGGACCGGGCCCGCCGGCCGCCGCCGGCCGGTCCCGGTGCCCGCGCCAGCGGGCCAGCGCCAGGCAGCCGGCGGCCAGGATCGCGCCGAAGGCCACCACCAACTCGGTCTCGCCCGGCCCCGAGCCGCCGCCGGAGCCCTCGGGCGCCCTGGCCGCGGCCCCCGTGGCCCCCGTGGTCGGGGTGCACGGGTCGCATGCCGTGGTGGGCACGGTGCTCGACGTGGTCGTGGGCGGCACCGGCGCGGTCTCCAGGGCCCGCACCACGTCGAGGTCGCCGTAGCCGTACTCGACGTCGGGGCCCGGCGCGCCCTTGTCCGTGGTGGTGGCGAGGAGGTGGCGGACCACCTCCTCGCCGGTCAGCTCCGGGTACCGCGACCACACCAGCGCCGCCGCGCCCGAGACGATTGCGGTCGAGGCGCTCGTGCCGGTCCCCACGCCGTAGGCGCCGTGGGGGAGCGGGATCGTGACGTCCTCGCCAGGCGCCGTCAGCCAGATGAGCCCGGCCCCGGCCGTGGTCCCGAGGGCCAGCTGGTCGAGCGGCGGGGGGGCGGCGGTCCCCCGGACCGACACATCGGCGACGAGGCCGTCGGACCGCACGGCGCCGACGGACACCGACCCGGGCGTGGCCGTCACGACCTCGGTGTCCGGGACGTTGCCGCCCGCCACGACCACGATCTTCCCCGCGTCGAAGACGGGCTTGATCTGGTCGCCGAGCGGGCCGGTGACCGACAGCGAGATGATGTCGGCGCCGAGCTTGAGCGCCTCCTTGATGGCCACGGTCATCTCGTTGTAGAAGTCCGGCCCGCCGCCTCCGAGCTCGATCCGGATCGGGATGATCCGGGCCATCGGGGCGATGCCCAGGGCGCCGGCGGCGTTGCCCCGGCCGTGACCGTGGGCCGCGATCAGCCCCGCCATCGCCGTGCCGTGGCCTTCGGAGTCGGTCCAGCCGTCGCCGGGGTCCTGGCCGTGGGTGAGCGCCCAGGCGTCCACCCCGGGCAGGACGTTCCCGGTGAGGTCGGGATGGGTGGCATCGACCCCGGTGTCGATCACCGCGATCCTGATGCCGTCGCCCAGGCTGAGCTCGTGGGCCCGGGCGATGTCGAGGTACTGGAGATGCCACTGCAGGTCCCGGATCCGATCGGCGCTCGCGGGCGAGCCCCACCACACCAGCGCCGCTGCCAGCACCGCGGTGGCGGCCAGCACGCGAACCCCAGCGGATCGTCTCCCAGCCATGCGGGCGGGAGGGTAGCCCGCCCACTAGAACAGGTTCTATGACATGGCCCGACCACCTGCGGGACCTGGCCGCCCGGGTCTCGAACACCGGGCGCTGGGGGCCGGACGACCAGCGGGGCACGCTCAACCTCATCGACACGGCCGCGGTGCTGCGGGGGATCGGCGCGGCGCGCCAGGGCCGGGTCTTCTCCCTCGCCATCCCCTTCGACGAGGACGGGCCCCAGACGGGCCAGATCCCGGGGCGGGAGAACCCGCAGCGCCGGATGCTGGCGGTCAACGCCGCCTACACCGGCGACCCCGAGGGCTTCTGCACCAGCGACGACGCCCTGACCATGGGCGTGCAGGCGGCCACCCACTGGGATGCCCTGGCCCACGCCAGCTACGGCGGGCGCCTGTACAACGGCACCGACGCCGCGGTCGTGGACGAGTCCGGTGCCGGCCGGCTGGGCATCGAGCACTACGGACCGGTGGTGACCCGGGGCCTGCTGGCCGACGTGGCCCGCCCGCACGGGGTCGACCACCTCGACGGCGGCTACGCCATCGGGGGCGACGACCTCGACGCCGCGCTGGCCGGGGCGGGCGTGACGCCCGAGCCCGGCGACGTCCTGCTGGTCCGGACCGGCCAGATGCACCACCTGCGGGCCGGGGACCGCGATCGCTACGGCGTCGACGCGCCGGGCCTGTCCACCCGCTCGGTCGAGTGGCTGCACGACCACGACATCGCGGCGGTGGCCACCGACACGCTGGCGCTGGAGGTGTGGCCGCCGGAGGACCCGGCCGTGCTGCTGCCGGTCCACCTGCTCCACCTGGTCGACATGGGCCTGGCCCAGGGCCAGCTGTGGGCGCTGGACGACCTGGCGGCCGACTGCGCCGCCGACGGCCGGCACGACTTCCTGCTCTGCGCCACCCCGCTGCCCCTCACCCGGGCGCTGGGCGGGCCCGTCGCCCCCACGGCGGTCAAGTGAGCGCCGTCATCCCCGCGGGGACCGTCGCCTGGGGCCTGCAGCTGCCGATCCAGGCCCAGAGCCGCATCTTCGTCGAGCCCTGGGAGGCCGACGCCCCGGTGGACGACCTCGTGGCCGTGGCCCAGGCGGCGGACCGGTCCGGTGCGCTGTACGTGGGCGTCTGCGAGCACGTGGCCATCCCCCGGCCGCTGGACGAGACCATGGGCGCCACCTGGTACCACCCGGTGGCCACGCTCGGGTTCCTGGCCGGTGTGACCAGCCGGGTGCGCCTGCTCAGCCACGTGCTGGCCCTGCCGTACCACCACCCGCTGGAGGTGGCGAAGGCGTTCGCCACCCTCGACCGGCTCTCGGGCGGGCGGGCCATCGTGGGCGTGGGCGCCGGCCACGTCGAGGCCGAGTTCGCCCTGCTGGGCCTGGACTTCGCCGCCCGCGGCGAGACCATGGAGGCGGCTCTGCCGGCCTTGCGGGCCGCGCTCGACGGCGACGTGCCGGGCGCGGTCCTCGCCCCGCGGCCGGTGCAGGCGTCGGTCCCGCTCTGGGTGGGCGGATCGTCGGCGGTCGCTGTGCGCCGGGCCGCCCAGTTCGGCGACGGCTGGCTGCCCCAGGGCGTCCGCCCCCGGGATCTCCCCGGGATCGTCACCCGCCTGCGCGACCTCCGGGCCGAGGCGGGCAGGCCCGAGGCGTTCGACGTGGGCGCCAACGTCGGCTGCTACGTCGGCACACCGACGTGGGACGTGGGCCGGCTGCCGACCGGCGAGCCCGAGGCTGTCGCCGACAGCCTCCGCATGTGGACCGAAAACGGCGCCAACCAGCTCCAGGTCCGGTTCCGTTCCCGGGACCGGCAGGAGCTGGTCGACCAGATCGAGCGGTTCGGGGGCGAGGTGGCTCCCCACCTCGCCCCCTGACGCTCAGCTTCCGTCCGTGCCGCTCTCCACCTCGGCGGGGGCGGGCGGGGCGGGAGGAGCCGGAGCCACCGGCTTGGGACCGCCGTTGAAGCTGCCGTTGCGCAGGCCGCTCATCAGCGATGCGGCCAGGCCGTCGAGGGCACCGCCGCCCCCGGTGACCAGCACGTCCGGCATGATGTCGATGTGCCCGTCGGCCACGGCACCGGCCACGGCCACCAGGGCGGTGGGCACGTCGCCGATGGCCTCGCGCTGGGCCTGGTAGCCGGCCGCCTTGGCCAGCCCCAGGGCCTCGGTCGCCCGGGCCTCGGCCAGGCCGATGGCCTGGGTGCGGTCGGCCTCGGCCTGGCCGGTCAGCCGCACGTAGGCGGCTTCACCGTTGGCCGCGGCCTCGCGGGCCTGCGCCTGGTTGCTGCTGATCTCCACCGACACCTGAGCGGCGGCCAGCTCGGCCTGCATGTTGGCCGTGCCCCGGGCCTTCTCGACCTCGACCCTCGCGGTCTCGGCCCGCTCCTGCTCGACGTAGGTGGTGCGCTCCTGGTTGGCGATCTCCCGCCGGGTCAGGACCTCGACCAGCTCCTGGGGGAACACCACGTCCTGGATGTAGACGCCCCGCGTCTCCACGTCGTAGGCGGCCAGGTACTCGCTGACCGCGGTGAACGCCGAGCCCTGCACCTCGCGCCGGGTCTCGATGAAGCGGACGGCCTCCAGGTCCTGCAGCGTGTTGCGGAAGTGGTTGCCCACCGCCGACTGCAGCACCTCGTTGACCAGGTTGAGCATGGTGCCGACCATCGAGATCACCTTCGGCGCCTTGGTGTCGGACACGTGGATCTGCACCTGGAGGTCGATGGTGAAGATGAAGCCCTCACGGCTCTTGCCCACGATGGGCTCCAGCCGGGCGTCCAGGTCGTGTGCCTGGCTGGCGGCGTTGGCCCAGTTCAGCGTGAGGATGAACGTGGGCACGATCTCCGCCGCGTAGACGCGGGGGTTGATGGCGTACTTGCCGGTCCGCAGCGGCTCTTCCCAGATGCCGCGGTGGCCGGGGCGCACGATCGAGCCGAACTTGAACTCGGCGCCCGAGGTGTCGAGCGTCGGCAGCCCGACGAAGCCCTTGATGACCGCCACCTCACCCTGGTTGACCACCAGCATGGGGACCAGCTGGACGCGCACCAGGAACGGGTTGAGCAGGTAGGCGCCGTACAGCAGCGGGTCGTGCTGCAGGCCGATGCGCCCGCCGGCGTCCAGGAAGGCCTGGAAGTCCTGGTAGTTGTTGTGGAGGTCGTTCTTGGACCCCATCAGCGTCTCGATGAGCTGGGCGTTGGTGGTGCCGCCCTGCTCCTCCAGGGCGGTGATGTCGCCGAAGCCGCCCAGGCGGGACGCGATGTCGCCCTTGTCGAGCGGCGTGCCTTCCAGCGTGGTGACCAGGCCGACGACGTCGTCCGCCCCCTGGGGGGCGATGACCACGACCCCCAGCTGCTCGGGGGCGAGGCCGAACGACTCGGGGGTGAGCTGCCCGCCGCTGGCCAGCGCGGCCAGCTCGGGAGCCACGGGGACACCGAAGACCTCGCGGGAGGTGATGACGATGAACGCCACCGGGTGGATGGGGACCAGCGTGCCGGGGGGCAGCACCGGGCGCTGGACGCCCTTCTCGCCGCCACCCTCGAGGAACGTGTCGAGGTGCGAGAAGTCGCCGAACGACGAGTGGTAGCGGGCGCTCTTGGCGCCGATGGGCAGGGGTCCGCCCACCTGGGCGATGACCACGCCGATCTCGCCCGCGGGTACTTGGACCCACGGATGGCGCGAGACCGAGGACATCGGCCACATGCGGAACCGGAGACCGGGCATGAGCAGCTCGGCCTGGTAGCCGGCCTCACCCCGGAAGGCGATGGGGTTGTCGCCGTGCAACTTGCGGAACCCCAGCTTCTTGGTGACCAGCCCGACCTCGGACGGTCCGATGCGGTGGACGGACTTGAACGCGACCACCAGCACCAAAAATGCGGCCACCGCAACGGCGATGGCGACTGTCGTCAACATCCCTCTCTCTTCCTGACCTACCGCGCGTAGGTCGTAGTCGCTTTGAGCGTAATCAGACGTCTGGATGCGCTCAATAGGATTCTTGTCACGTCGTTGGGTATCCTGTCGCCATGGCCGCCGCCCACCTCGTCGCCCTCGACGACGGCTGGCACGAGTGGCGGGACGTCCCGCCGGGAGTCGAGCCGGAGCTGCCCACGGTGCGGGTCCGGGTGGCCGAGGGCGAGGACGGCCGCTTCCGCCTGGTCGACCTGCACGTGGGCGGGGTCGTGTCGGCCGAGGTGCTGCGCTCGATCCCGGTCGGGCGCATCGAGGCGGCCGCCAACGCCCAGCTCCACCCCAGCGCCCCCGACGAGGTGGCTGGCTGGCCGCAGGCCACGCTGACCCCCGCCCTGCGCGAGGACGGGCGCGGCTACGCGGACGACTTCTACACCGAGGTGGCCGTGGCCTACCGCCATCTGGCCGCCACGACCCACCGGCCCGTCGCCCACCTGGCCGACGCCAACAACGTGCCGGTCAGCACCGCCCAGCGCTGGGTCAAGGAGGCCCGGCGCCGCAGCCTGCTGGCCCCGGGCCGGCCCGGCAAGGCCGGCTGAGGCCGAGCGGGCGGGCTACTCCACGACCACATCGGACAGGTCCTCCTCCGATTCGGGATAGCGGAGGTCGAGGCCTTCCAGGGTGTCCACGATCTCCCGGCAGATCACCAGGTCGCGATGCCACTTGTGGTCGGCGGGCACGATCGTCCACGGGGCCTCGGGCGTGGCGGTGCGCCGGATGGCCTCCTCGTAGGCGTCCTGGTAGTCGCCCCAGAGCTTGCGCTCGTCGAGGTCGGCCAGGCGGAACTTCCAGTGCTTGGTCTTGTCGTCCAGCCGCGCCTGGAGCCGCCGGGCCTGCTCATCCTTGGAGATGTTGAGGAAGAACTTGCGGATGACCGTGCCCTCGCCGGCCAGCATCGCCTC
>DATBGF010000189.1:0-13506 GCA_036558145.1 Acidimicrobiales bacterium | reverse complement strand
TCGGACAGGAGGTCCCAAGTCGACGGCAGCGGCTCCTCCGGTCCGGGATCCCACGCCTCCAGGCTGCGCCCGTTCATCTCCAGGAACAGCGAGCGCGCCTCGCCTCCCACCCGACCCTCGGGACCGTCCGCCCCGTCGAGCCACAGGTGCGCCTCCAGCCGGTTGACCTCGGCCAGGTCGCCTGCTTCCTCCGCCGCGTCGATGGCCGCCACGAGCCGATCGACTGCGGTCGAAGACTCGGCCGGGTCCGGCGCCCCGCGCACCGCGGTGCCGATCAGCACCAGCGCCTCCACCCGCTCGGGATGGGTCAGCGCCAGGTCCAGCGCCACCCGTCCACCCATCGAGTTGCCGACCGCGACAACCCGGTCCACCCCCGCCGCGCCCAGGACCGTGAGCGTGTCGTCGACCGAGGAGTGGGGCTCCGGCACGTACACCGTCTCCCCGAACCCCCGCCGGTCGAAGGCGACGACGCGGTGCCCCGCCTCCCGCAGCGCGCCGACCAGCCCGCCCCAGCCCCGCCGGTCGCACACACCCGCGTGGAGCAGCACAACGTCGGACCGGCCTTCACGGCCGTCACCGTTGCCGTCGCCGGCCGCGCCGAACACGTCGAACGCTAGGTCGGACTGGCCCGAGCGCACCCTCATGGCGACCCCACCAGCTCGCGTTCCAGCGGGGTGGGGAAGCGGGACCGGATCCGGGCCGTCCCCAACCACTCGGTGAGGCCCTGCGCCGCGGCCGACACCGCGGCGCAGGCCTCCCCTCCGACGTCCTCCAGCAGGCGGGTGACGACCTCGCCGTCCCGCCGCTGGCCCCAGCCGCCCACGATGCGCCCACCCCACCAGACCGTCGGCCCGATGTTGCCGGACCGGTCGAACAGCGCTCCCCGGTGCGACCCCAGGTACCAGTCGCGCAGCGTCCACCCCATCGCCGTCGGGTCGAGCGCCGGCAGCAGCGCGGCCGCGGGCTCGGGCGCCGCCACGGGATCGACGTCGTCGGCCAGGACGTACCCCACCGCACCGTCGAGGTCGACCTCCACCGCCCCCAGGGCCGCCAAGGCCGCCCGCGCCGCCCCCATGGTCCAGCCGGTCCACCACTTGAGATCGGCCGCCGTCCCCGGACCGAACGCCGCGAGCCACCGCCGGGCCAGCTCGATCCGGGCGTCGGCCGTCGGCGGTGCGACCTGGGCATCGGGGATCCAGGCCGAGCGCGGGGCCCAGCGGTATTGCGTCGAGGTCCACGTGCCCCGCGGCCGCCCCCGCACGATCCGCTCCTCGGCGGCGAGGACCGACAGCACCCGGTTGGACAGCTTCTGGGTGGCGGCCCACTTCGTGCCCTCGCCCACGCGCACCTCGGACTGCAGGTCGGGCACGTCGGCCGAGAGCTCGGTCGCCAGCGCCTCGCCCCGCTTCTCCAGGGCGGCCACCGTGGCGTCACCCACCCGCGTCAGCCACGCCTCGCCGTCGGTGGCCACGCCTCCCTGTTCGATGTGGGTGACGAGCTTGCGGCGCTCCACGACCGCGATCGCCTCGGTACAGGCGGACTGCACGACCGGCGCCAGCCCGACCGGGACGACGAACATCGTCCGGCGCATGCCGAGCAGCCGCACGAGCGATCGGTCGTCGTACAGGGCCTGCTCGACGGCCGCCACCGTCGGGGCCGACATCCGGGCCGCGGCCGCCAGGTACACACTGGCCGGATCGGTGGCGTGCAGGGCCACGACGGCGCGCGCTACGTCCACGGCGTCGTCCGCTCGCTCGGCGGGGACGAGCCGGTGGCGGATGGCCAGACGGGCCCGGCGCTCGTCGGCGTCGATGGTGCGAGGAGTGGCCTTGGAGCTCACGGGGGAGAGTCTGTCATAGGCAAACATATGTTCGATAGTGGCGGCACATGACGATCGCATGACGACCGGCATGGCGGCGGCACGGCGCTGCCTTCCCTGTCACACTGGGTACGTACACTTGTTCGTATCGACGTCTGGAGGAGGATGTGTTGATGGGCAAGCGCAGGCAGCAGTGGCCGGGCGACGGTCGCACCGACCGGTCGCAGGGGTCCGGTGCGCCGGGCCCCCGGCGGGCCGGCCGGTTGCGCGCCCATCAGGTGGACGCGGCGATCGACGCGGCCGTGGCGTCGTGCGGCGTGGCGGTCGGGCCGCCGGCGACCGATCTGATCGCGCCTCTTGTCATGGGCGCGGAGGCGCCCGAGGCGTCGGGCCACGCGCTGGTGGATCGCGCGCTGGGTCGAGCGCTCACCTCTTCCCTGGCCGTGGCCTGGCGCCACGGGTGGCAGCCCGCCGACGTGCACCGCGCGGTCGCCCGGCTGCACGGGCGGGCCCACGGCGTGCTGGTGGCGCACGCCATCGGGTGCGAGGCCCGCAGTTACCGGACCGGCGACCTGTCACCTCGGTGGCGCATCCAGCTCGACGTCCTCGGCGCCACGGAGATCGCGGCCGGCGAGGCGTGCTCCGGCGAGTGGGTCGTCCCCGACGGTGCCGCACGGCACGCCGCCGTGAGCGTCGCGGTCGAGACACTGGCGCGCCTGCGGCGATTGCCGCGCCTGCCGTCGCTGGGCCCGGCTCCCGGCGAGCACGCGCCGCCGCGGCCCGGGGCAAGCCGGGGCTCGTCCCGGCCGGGCGCCGATCCCCGCGTGCTGCAACGCGTGACGGCGCTGCTGGCCAAGGCCGAGTCGACGACGTTCCACGCGGAGGCCGAGGCGTTCACGGCCAAGGCGCAGGAGCTGATGACCCGCCACGCCATCGACCGCGCCGCGCTCGAGACGGGGCGCGGGGGCGGCGGGGTCGGCGGGCGCCGGGTCGGCGTCGACGATCCCTACGCCGGGCCGCGGTACCTGCTGCTGTCGGCGGTGGCCGAGGCCAACCGGTGCCGGGCGGTGTGGTCCAAGGTGTGGGGCTTCGCCACCGTGTTCGGCGACGAGGACGACCTCGACACCGTCGAGCTGCTCTACACCTCGCTGCTGGTCCAGGCGACCCGGGCGATGGTGGCCGGCGAGCCTGCCCCGGCGACCGGGCCGGCCGGCGGGCGCATCCGCTCGTTCCGCCAGTCGTTCCTGGTCGCGTTCGCCGGTCGGATAGGCACGCGCCTGCGCCTGGCCGCGGAAGCCGCCACGGCCGAGGCCACGCGTGACCGGGCATCGCTCGTGCCCGTGCTGGCCCGCCGCAGCGAGGACGCCGAGGCCGCGGTGCGCGAGGCCTACCCCACCGTGGGCACGTCGCGGGTGTCGGCCAACGACGCGGCCGGCTGGCACGCCGGCCAAGCGGCCGCCGACAAGGCCCAGCTCGACCTGCACGAGGCCGTGAGCCCTCGTGCGCCGGCGCGATGAAGGCGTGCGCGGCCCGCTCGGGGCTACGCCGGCGTGCTGAGCGTGCCCGTGGCGACCTTGGTCGCCCACGGGTAGTCCGCCTTGCCGCTCGGCGAGCGCTGCATCTGCTGCACCAGGTGCAGCTCGCGGGGCACCTTGTAGCCCGCGATCTTCGTGCGGCAGTGCTGCTGCACCGACTCCAGGTCCGGCGCCTTGCCCTCGCGAGGCTGCACGATGGCCGCCACCCGCTGGCCCCAGCGCTCGTCGGGCACGCCGACCACGACCGCGTCGTACACCTCGGGATGCGACTTGACCGCCGCCTCGACCTCCTCGGGGAAGATCTTCTCTCCCCCGGAGTTGATCGACTGCGAGCCCCGGCCGAGCAGCGTGATCGACCCGTCGGCCTCCACCATGGCCAGGTCGCCGGGAATGACGTAGCGGGTGCCGTCGACCTCCACGAACGTCGCCGCGGTCTTCTCCGGGTCGCCGTAGTAGCCGACGGGGATGTCGCCGCTGCGGGCGATCCGACCGATCGTGCCGGAGCCGGGCACCACGGGGCGCAGCTCGTCGTCCAGCACCACGGTCCCGGACACCGGGGCGACGGTCGGCCCGCCCTTCATGGCCGTCTTGCCCGGCTGCACGATCACAATGCCGCTGGCCCCGCCTTCCGACGAGCCGACGGCGTCGGTGAGCACGATGTTGGGGAAGCGGTCCAGGAACTGGTCCTTCAGCGAGGGCGAGAAGATAGCGGCGGTCGAGGACAGCGACAGCAGCGACGACAGGTCGCGGCTCGCGCTCGGCTCCTCGGCGAGCGCTTCGATCAGCGGGCGGGCCATGGCGTCGCCGGTCATCATCACCGAGTTGGCCTGCTCGGCCTCGACCAGGCGCCACACCTCGTGGGGGTCGAACTGGCTCATGAGGATGACCTTGTTGCCCACGAAGCTCTGACCCATCACGGCCCACTGGGTGGCGCCGTGCATCAGCGGGGCGATGGGAAGGAACGTGATGGCGAAGCCTCGCTCCCGGCCGCGGGCGACGAGGTCCTCCGGGACCTGGGCCCGCTCGCCGGTCAGGACGTCGATGCCGCCGCCCAGGGCGAAGAGCACGTCCTCCTGGCGCCACTCGACGCCCTTGGGCATGCCGGTGGTGCCGCCCGTGTAGAGGATGTAGCGATCGTCGCCCGACCGCGGGCCGAAGTCCCGCTCGGGCGAGCCGGACGCCACGGCGTCCTCGAAGTCTTCGCCGATCACCAGGCGATGGCGCAGGTCGGGCATGTCGCGCGACACCCCGGCGACCCGGTCGCTGAAGCCGGCGTCATGGATCAGCGCCTTCAGGTCGGCGTTGCCGAACAGGTAGGCCAGCTCGTCCTCGACGTAGCGGTAGTTGATGTTGATCCAGACCGCCCGCAGCTTGAAGATCGCCCACAGGCTCTCGATCCACTCGACGGAGTTGACGCCGTAGATCCCGACGTGGTCGCCGGGCCGGATGCCCTGCTCGGCGAGGTGGTGGGCCAGCCGGTTGGCCCGGGCGTCCATCTCGGCGTAGGTGCGGCGGCGGCCGTCGGCCACCAGGTACTCCCGCTCGCCGAAGGCGTCGACCGCGTGCTCGAACAGGTCGGCCAGGTTGAACTCCATCGTGCCCCTTCATCCCCCACGAGTGAGGCCACTGTTTGTAGCGCACGTTACAGTTCGTGTCTACGCTCGATCCCATGTCCCCAGCCCCCCAGGCCCGCAGTGTCGAGACGCGGGGTCGCCTGCTGGCGGCGGCGCGTGCCGCCATCGCCGAGCACGGCATCGAGGGCGCCTCGGTCGACGCCATCGCGGAACGGGCCGAGCGCACCTCCGGCTCGCTGTACGGGCAGTTCGGCAGCAAGGACGGGCTCGTCGTCGCCCTGCTCGACGAGTCGAAAGACGTCGTCGCCCGCAGCATGCTGGCCGACATCGAGGCGGCGAGCTCTCTCGACGACCGGCTGGCCGCCCTCTGGCACAACTTCAGCCGGCCTCCGGCCGAGGCGCGCGACTGGCTGCACTTCGAGCACGAGGTGTGGGTCTGGGCCACGCGGCCGGGCAACGAGCGGGTCCGCTCCCGGCTGGGCGAGCGCTACCGCACCGAGTTCGCCACGCTGGCCGCGGCGCTGGACGCGTGGTCCGCCGAGGGCCTGATCGACCTCCCAGCCCCGTCGGCGGGGGTGGCTGCCGTGGTCGTGAGCACCCTCATCGGGCTGGAGATGACGTACCGGCTCGACCCTGGTGCCG
This sequence comes from Acidimicrobiales bacterium, assembly GCA_036558145.1. Taxonomy (GTDB): domain Bacteria; phylum Actinomycetota; class Acidimicrobiia; order Acidimicrobiales; family VFJN01; genus ZC4RG19. Next base: position 7,936 of record DATBGF010000189.1, on the reverse strand, counting down.
TGGACGACGCCACGGTGGTCGCGGCGCTGCGGGCGCTGGTCGGTGCGGGGGCCGTGACGGCCGCATCGGTGGGCTGAGGGCCCCCACCCGGGACGCCCGAGTGTCGTTGGGTGAACCCTTCGGCGCTACCTTGCGAGGCGGATGGTGTCGACAACGAGGCAGCCCGCGGCTGCCAGCGCCGAGGACGTGTCGCCGCGGCTGACCGACTGGTCGCTGCTCCTCATCACCGCGTCCGTGACCCTGCCGCTCATCTGGTGGGGGTACGGCACCGACATCGACGCGGGCTACCTGCTGGACGCGGGGGCGCGGATCCGGGCGGGGGACTACGCGCCGTCCCGCAACCCCGGCGTGCCCGTGGTCGAGGCGATCGTGGCGGTGCTGGGCCCGCTCGGGCACGTGGCCGTCAACCTGGCGACGGCGGCTGCCCTGGCCGCGGCCGTGGTGGGTTGTGCCCGGCTGGTGCGGGCCTGGGGGCATCGCAACGGTGACGTCGTCGCGCTCGCGTTCCTGGCGTCGCCGGTCACGCTGATCGCAGGCACGTCCACCGGGGACTTCGTGTGGGCCCTGGCCCTGTTCCTCTGGGGGGCGCTGGCCCAGCTGCGGGAGCGGCCGGTCGTGGCCGGCGTGCTGTTCGCGCTCGCGATCGGGAGCCGCCCGTCCACCGCGGCCGTGATCGCCGCGTTCCTCGTCGCCGACGGCTGGGAGCGTGGCGCTCGGCGGCGGAGCTTGGTGGCGGCGGCGGTGATGGTGCCGCTGGCGCTCCTGCTGTACGTGCCCGCGTGGCTGGCGTTCGACCGGACGTTCGGCTTCCTGCAGCACACCGAGGGCTGGCAGGGGCTGGCCAACAACGTCGGGCGCTTCGTGGTGAAGGACTACGGCGTGGCCGGGCCGGCCCTGATCGTGGTGGTGGCGCTGGCGGTCCCCGCCCTGATCGGCTCGCTGCGGCGTTGGGGCTCGGATCCGCTGGTGCGGTTCGGGGTCCTGGGGCTGGTGGCGGCCCAGGCCACGTTCCTGCTGTTCCCCTGGAAGCCGGCGCACCTGCTCCCCAGCCTGCTGGGCCTCGTGCTGTGGATCGGGGCGAGCGACCGCAGCCGCCGCTACCTGTGGCTGCTGGTCGCCGCGGTGGCGGTCAACGGCCTGGTCACGCTGCGCCTGTTCGCGCCGGACGACCCCGACGCCAGCCGCAGTGCCCGCTTCGAGCCGGCGCTGTCGTGGGGCCTGCTCGTCAATGATGTCCGGTGCCGCGTCGAGTTCATGGACGAGCCGCCCTCCGCCGACTCGGGGGCCTGGTCGTGCACCCTCGAACCGCTCCGTGGCGCGGCCGACGACGGCGCAGCGGCGTCCGGAGTCCCGGCCAAGTAGAACACGTTCTCGTTTCCGGTCCATACTGGGCGCCGACCGGGACCCGGGGAGGGGACGTTGCACCTGGCCTACACCGACACGGAGGAGGCGCTGCGCGCCGAGCTGCGCGCCTACTACGAGGACCTGCTCGACGACGACACCCGCCGCGAGCTGCGCCACACCGAGGGCATCGGCCCGGTCATGCGCCGGGTGGTGCGCCAGATGGGCGCCGACGGCTGGCTCGGCATCGGCTGGCCCGAGGAGTACGGCGGCCAGGGCCGCGGCCCGGTCGACCAGTTCATCTTCTTCGACGAGTCGATGCGGTCGGGGGCGCCGGTCCCCATGCTGACCATCAACTCGGTCGCCCCCACGATCATGCAGTTCGGCAGCGAGGAGCAGAAGCAGCGCTTCCTGCCCCGGATCCTGCGGGGCGAGATCCACTTCTGCATCGGCTACAGCGAGCCGGGCGCCGGCACCGACCTGGCCAGCCTGCGCACCCGGGCCGTGCGCGACGGCGACAGCTACGTCATCACCGGCCAGAAGATGTGGACCAGCCTGGCGGGCGACGCCGACTACTGCTGGCTCGCCGCCCGCACCGGGGCCGAGGACAGCCGCCATCGCGGCATCTCCCTGTTCATCGCCCCCATGGACGCCCCCGGCATCGAGCGCACCCCGCTCCACCTGCTCTCGTCGCACGACATCCACTCCGTGTACTGGGACGACGTGCGGGTCCCGGCCGAGAACCTGGTCGCAGGCGAGAACGAGGGCTGGAAGCTCATCGTCAACCAGCTCAACCACGAGCGGGTCACGCTCTGCAGCCCCGGCATGGCCGAGCACATGCTGCACGAGACGATCGACTGGGCTCGGGAGGCCCGCCTGCCCGACGGCCGCCGGGTCATCGACCAGGAGTGGGTCCAGCTCAACCTGGCCCAGGCCTACGCCGGGTTCGAGTTCCTGCGCCTGGCCAACTGGAAGGTGGCCTGGGCCGCCACCCGCAACGAGCTGCCCGTGGCCGACGCCAGCACCATCAAGGTGTTCGGCACCGAGCACTACCTCACCTCGTTCCGGCTGCTGATGGAGGTGCTCGGCGAGCGGGCGTACCTGGTGGAGGACACGCCCGGCGCGCTGCTGAGCTCCCGGCTGGAGCAGATGTACCGCAGCCTGCTCATCCTCACGTTCGGCGGCGGCACCAACGAGCTGCAGCGGGACCTGATCGCGGCGTTCGGCATGGGCATGCCGATGGCCAAGAGGTAGGGGGACGATGGACTTCGACCTGACCGACGAGCAGCAGGCCACCATCGACGTGGCCGCCAAGCTGCTGGGCGACAAGGCCACGCCCGACGCCATCCGGGCCGTCGAGCACGCCGACGACCTGCGCTTCGACCGGGCGCTGTGGTCGGCGATGGCCGACGCCGGCCTGCTGGGCATCGCTGTGCCCGCCGAGCACGGCGGCGCGGGGCTGGGCGTGCTGGAGCTGTGCCTCGTGCTGGAGGAGGTCGGCCGGCGCACCGCGCCGGTGCCCGCCCTGGCCGCCCTGGCGCTCGGGGGCCTGCCCGTGGCCCGGTGGGGGACCGCCGAGCAGCAGGCCGCTCTACTCCCCGGCCTGGTGGCCGGGACCACCGTGTTGACCGCAGCCCTGGTCGAGCCCGTGGGCGATCCGACCCGGCCGAGCACCACCGCCCGGCCCGACCCCGAGGCCGGAGGCGGAGCCGGCGACGCCGGAGCCGGCGGCTGGGTCCTCGACGGGGTCCGGACCAACGTGCCCGCGGGCCTCAACGCCGACACGATCATCGTCCCGGCCACGACCGAGGCGGGCGAGGTGGCGCTGTTCCTCGTGCCCACGGACGCCGAGGGCGTGACGCGCGAGCGCCAGGACACGACCACGGGCACGCCCGAGGCGCAGGTCCGGTTGGACGGTGTGCGGGTGGAGGCCGGCGCGGTCCTCGGTCCCATCGACGACGGCACTGCGCTCCGCTGGACGTTGGAGCACGCCACCGTCGGCGTCTGCGCCGTCATGGCCGGCCTCACCGCCGAGGCCGTGCGCATCACCGGCGAGTACACGACGGGCCGCGAGCAGTTCGGGCGGCCCATCGCCACGTTCCAGGCCGTGGGCCAGCGGGCGGCGGACGCCTACGTCGACGCCCACGCCGTGCGCCTGACCATGCTGCAGGCGGCCTGGCGGCTCGGGGCGGGCGTGCCCGCCGACCGCGAGGTGGCCGTGGCCAAGTACTGGGCCGCCGCGGGCGGGCAGCGGGTGGTGCACGCCGCGTCGCACCTGCACGGCGGCGTCGGCGTCGACCGGGACTACCCGCTGCACCGCTACTTCCTCCTGGCCAAGCAGCTCGAGCTGTCGCTGGGCGGCGCCAGCCGCCAGCTGCTGCGCCTGGGCGGGATCCTGGCGGCCGAGGGCGCCCGGCGCTGATGGCGGGACCGCTGGCCGGGGTGTCGGTCGTCGAGCTGGCCGGCATCGGACCGGCGCCCTTCGCGGCCATGGTCCTCGCCGACCTCGGGGCGGACGTGCTCCGGGTCGACCGGCCCGGCGTCCCCAACGCCGTGGCCCGCATGGACGTGCTCAACCGGGGCCGCCGGTCGATCGCCGTCGACCTCAAGCAGCCGGAGGGCGCCGAGGTGGTCCTCCGGGCGGCCGCCCGGGCCGACGCGCTGATCGAGGGCTTCCGGCCCGGCGTGGCCGAACGGCTCGGCGTGGGGCCCGACGCCTGCCTGGCCCGCAACCCCCGGCTGGTCTACGGCCGGATGACCGGCTGGGGCCAGGACGGTCCCTACGCGGCCGAGGCCGGCCACGACATCACCTACGCGGCCGTGGCCGGGGCGCTGGCCCACATCGGCCGGGCCGGGCAGCCGCCGACCCCGCCTCTCAACCTCGTCGCCGACTTCGGTGGCGGCGGCATGCTGCTGGCGCTGGGGGTGGTGTCCGGGGTGCTGGCGGCCCGCAGCGGCGGCCGGGGCCAGGTCGTGGACGCAGCCATGGTCGACGGCGTGGCGCTGCTCATGGCCCCGTTCTTCATGGCCCTCCGGTCGGGCTACTTCACGAACGAGCGGGGCACCAACCTGCTGGACTCCGGCGCCCCGTTCTACGACTGCTACGCCTGCTCGGACGGGCAGTGGGTGGCGGTCGGAGCGCTGGAAGCGCAGTTCTTCGCCGCGCTGGTCGACGGCCTCGGGATCGACCCGGCCACGCTCGGCGGCCAGCACGACCGGACCGGCTGGCCGGACATGCGCCGGCGCTTCGCGGCGGCCTTCGCCACCCGGCCCCGGGACGAGTGGGTCGCCCACTTCGCCGGCCGGGACGCGTGCGTGGCTCCGGTCCTGACCACCGAGGAGACCCTGGCCGACCCCCACGTCGCCGCCCGGGGCACGGTGGTCGAGATCGAGGGCGTGCTCCAGCCCAGCCCCGCGCCCCGCTTCAGCGCCACGCCCGCCACCCTGGACCGTCCGCCGCCCTCCCCGGGCGAGCACACGGACGAGGTCCTGGCCGGCCTGGGCTACGCCCCCGGCGAGATCGCCGACCTGCGCTCGGCCGGCGCCGTCGCCTGAGGAATTCGGGCGACGCGCCCGGCGGCGGTCGTCAGACTGGGCGGCCGTGGTGGGGAAGTACACGTTCGGGGACAGCGACCTGGCGGCCGAGCGCATGGCCCTGGTGGCCGAGGTGTTCGAGCCGTCGTCGCGGGCGCTGCTGGACCGGGGCGTCCCGGCCGGAGCCGGGCTGGCGCTCGACCTCGGCTGCGGACCCGGGCACACCACCCGGCTGGTGGCGGACGCGTGCCGCCCGCGGCGCACGGTGGGCGTCGACGGCTCCGAGCGCTACGTGGAGCTGGCCCGGGCCACGACGCCCGACCCGACCGTCACGTTCGTCCAGCACGACGTGACCCGGCTGCCGCTGCCGGAGGCGCCCGCCGACGTCGTCTACGCCCGGCTGCTCCTCGCCCACCTGCCCGACCCGCCCGGGCTGGTCGAGCGCTGGTGCAGCCAGGTCCGGCCGGGGGGCGTGGTGGTGGTCGACGAGGTCGAGTCGATCGAGGCGCCACCCGGCGTGCTGCGCGAGTACGAGGGCCTGGTCGTCGCCCTCGTGGCCGCCGAGGGCGGCCCGATGTACGCCGGCCCGCTGCTGGCGCCGCTGGGCGGCGAGTGCGTCGAGGTGATGGTGGACGCGGCCGTGGCCGCCCGCATGTACGGGATGAACCTGACCACCTGGGGTGACCGGGCCCTTGGCCTGGGCCTGGCGGGCTCCGACGATCTCGACCGGGTCGCCGCCGGGCTGGAGCGGGTGGCAGATGGCCGCACTCGCCTCGCTCCGGTCCGTTGGGTCCTGCGCCAACTGGTGGTGCGCCGCTAGACAGTGCGGTCATGGCAGAGGTCGTGTCCCCGCTGACCGGCACGGTGGCCCGGATCGAGCGGGCGGCCGGCGCCGCCGTCGATGCCGGCACCACCGTCGTCATCCTCGAGTCGATGAAGATGGAGTACGCCATCGAGGCCGGCGTGGCCGGCACCGTGGCCGAGGTCCGGGTGGCGGCGGGCGACACCGTCCAGGCCGGGGACCTGCTCGTCGTGGTCACGGCGACCCCCGCATCGGGCGGTCCGCCGGCCACGGCCGAGCCCGTGGCCGAGGCGACCCCGGCTGCCGGGCCGTGGGCGGGGGTCGGCGTGCGGGCCGACCTCGCCGAGGTCGTCGAGCGGCATGCCGCGGGCCTGGATCCGGCGCGGCCCGACGCGGTCGAGCGGCGCCGCCGGACCGGGCAGCGCACGGCGCGCGAGAACGTCGAGGACCTCCTGGATCCGGGCTCGCTGGTCGAGTACGGGCCCCTCGCCATCGCGGCCCAGCGCCGCCGCCGGTCCGTCGAGGATCTGATCGCCCGGACACCGGCCGACGGCATGGTGGCCGGCATCGGGACCGTCGGGGGCACCCCCACCGCCGTGCTGTCCTACGACTACACGGTCCTGGCCGGGACCCAGGGCTACCAGAACCACCGCAAGAAGGACCGCCTGTTCGACGTGATCGAGCGCCGCCGGCTGCCGGTGGTGTTCTTCGCCGAGGGCGGCGGCGGGCGGCCCGGCGACACCGACGCCCCGGGCGTGTCGGGGCTGGACACGATGGCGTTCCACCTGTGGGGCCGGCTCAGCGGGCTCGTGCCGCGGGTCGGCATCACGTCGGGGCGGTGCTTCGCGGGCAACGCCGCCATCCTGGGGTCGAGCGACGTCGTCATCGCCACCAAGGGCTCCAACATCGGCATGGGCGGGCCGGCCATGATCGAGGGCGGCGGCCTGGGCGTCTTCGCCCCCGAGGACATCGGCCCGCTGGACGTCCAGGTGGCCAACGGCGTCGTCGACGTGGCCGTGGAGGACGAGGCCGAAGCCGTCGACGTCGCCCGCCGCTACCTGTCGTACTTCGCGGGACCGGCCGCCACCTGGGACTGCGCCGACCAGGAGGCGCTGCGGGCCCTGATCCCCGAGAACCGCCGCCGGGTCTACGACGTGCGGGCGGTCGTGGCCGGCCTGGCCGACACCGGCTCGGTGCTGGAGCTGCGCCGCGGCTTCGGCCGGGGCATGGTCACCGCCCTGGTGCGGGTGGAGGGCCGCCCGCTCGGGCTCGTGGCCAACGACCCTGCCCACCTCGCCGGGGCCATCGACGCCGACGGAGCGGACAAGGCCGCCCGCTTCCTCCAGCTCTGCGACGCGTTCGACCTGCCCGTGCTGTTCCTGTGCGACACCCCCGGGATCATGGTCGGCCCCGAGGCGGAGACCACCGGCCTGGTCCGTCACGCCAGCCGGCTGTTCGTGATCGGGGGCAGCCTCAGCGTCCCGTTCGGGACCATCATCCTGCGCAAGGCCTACGGCCTCGGAGCCCAGACCATGGCGGGCGGGAGCTTCAAGGCCCCGCTGTTCTGCGTCTCGTGGCCGACCGGCGAGCTGGGCGGCATGGGGCTCGAGGGCGCGGTCCGGCTCGGCTACCGCAACGAGCTGGCCGCCATCGAGGACCCCGACGAGCGCGAGCGCACGTTCCAGACCATGGTCGACGCCGCCTACGAGCACGGCAAGGCGCTCAACTCGGCCAGCCACTTCGAGATCGACGACGTCATCGACCCCGCCGACAGCCGCCGCTGGATCGCCACCCTCACAGCCGACGAGCCCCCGCCCCGCACCGGCAAGAAGCGCCCCGCCATCGACACCTGGTAACCCTCCGCCCGCCAATCCGGTAGGTAGCCTACCTACCGACCGCTAGGGAGGGGCTCGGCCGCCGGGGGAGGCGCGGGCTCCCGGGTGCCTGGCCACGAAGCGAAGCAGGCGGAGCGTCCAACTGGTCAGTAGGTAGCCTACCTACTGACAGGAGGCCCCAGTGGGCCGGGTTCGGTGCGGCGGAGCGGGGTGGGGCAAGCTGCCGGGATGAGCGATCTCTTCTCCATCGCCGGCAAGACCGCCGTCGTCACCGGGGGCTCCCGGGGCATCGGCCTGATGATCGCCCGGGGGTTCGTCGAGGCGGGGGCGAAGGTCTACATCTCCTCTCGCAAGGCTGACGTGTGCGAGGAAGTGGCGGCCGAGCTGTCGAAGGTGGGGGAGTGTGTGGCGCTGCCCGCCAACC
>DATBGF010000188.1:0-18240 GCA_036558145.1 Acidimicrobiales bacterium | reverse complement strand
CGCACGAGGTCGGACAGCGCCGACAGCGTGTCGTCGAGGTCCGTGTTCGTGTCCGGGCGATGCACCTGGTAGAGGTCGATGTAGTCGGTGCCCAGTCGCCGGAGGCTGTTCTCGACCTCGCGGACGATCCACCGGCGCGAGTTGCCCTGCTGGTTGGGGTCCTCGCCCATGGGCCCGTGGAACTTCGTGGCGAGCACGACGTCGTCCCTCCGGCCCGCAAGAGCCTGGCCGACGATCTCCTCGGACTCCCCGGCCGAGTACACGTCAGCAGTGTCGATGAAGTTGATGCCGGCGTCGAGCGCCCTGTGGATGATGCGGACGCCTTCTTCGTGGTCGCGGTTGCCGATGCGACCGAACATCATTGCGCCGAGGCACAGCGGGCTGACCTTGACCCCCGTCGTGCCGAGCGAGCGGTAACGCATGGGTTGTCTCCTTCGAGCGTCGGAGCGAACCTTCCCGTCCGTTCTCTACCACTGATCGGCGGCAATGCGGCCGCCGGGCGTCAGCCGCGTGCGGCCAGGCGCCGCAACGGTGGCAGCGTCGGCGGTGGCTGGCGCCGCTCCGGCAGCTCACCGAGCAGCTCGGCGGTCACCTCTGCGATGCGGCGCACCGCGAGCTCGAACGGTGCCTCGGTCGCGGGTGATGTCTTCTGCACCCCGCTGACCTTGCGCACGTATTGGCGGGCGGCGGCCTCGATCTCTTCCGTTGTCGCCTCAGGCTCGAGGCCGCGCAGCGTCGTGATGTTGCGGCACATGGGCCGAGGCTATCGAGCGGCCCCACGGTCACGTCCCCCTCTCGGGCGGCTGGTCGCGCAGCTGCCGGACGTCGTCGGTCAGTAGCCGAAGCTCCTCGGCGATGCGATAAGCGGGCAGCGCGCCGGTGTCGATGCGGCGGTACAGCTGGTGGATCGAGATGCCGAGCATCTCGGCTGCCCGAACTGGGGTCACCCAGCGATAGTCGCCGAACTCGTCGTCACCGTCGGCGACGGCGGTGCCGGTCACGGGACCGGGGTGGAGGGCCACGTCGTCACCGGACGCGAGGCGTCGGGAAGGTCGTCGAGGGTCAAGTGCATGTCATCCGCTCTTCCGGGATGGTCGTCGTCGGGCCGGTGCACAGACCGGCGAGCCGAGAACGCTGCCTGGACCGGTGGTGGCCTCGTCCCTGTGGGACAGGTAGCCACCCGGAGCGGTGCGCTCTCGTGATCCGCCAAGGAGCCCACCGCCGGGCTCCTGCAGTGGGGCACACCCTAGGCGCGTGACATGGCTATGCCAACCCTTTTAAGGGGTTTCATGCTACAAAATGATGTCTAAGCCAAAATCAATGGCAATGACGACCACCCGGTGCCAAGATCTCGACCCTCACGGAGCCGATCCGGCGCTCCAACACCTCCAACGAGGCCATGGCCATGCCCATCACCCACCCCTTCACCACAGCCGTGCCTGCGCTCCAGCCGTCGCCGCGCGTCCTGAGGCCGTGCTCCGCGGCGAGGCGGTCGTGATGTCGCACGGGCCGAGCCTCCCGGCCGAAGGGGTCGTGGTGCCCGCGTCGCTGGCCACAACAGCGGGGCGGTGGAACGGCGAGGCCGGGCGGCTGTGGCTGGACCGCCTGCCGCGGCTGGTGGCCGACATGGCAGTGGCATGGGACCTGCAACTGGGAGCGCCCTATGAGGGCGGCAAGTGTGCCCTCGTGCTACGGGCGACGCAGTCCGGTCAGCCAGTGGTGCTCAAGGTCACCTGGCCGGACGCCGAGACGCGCCCCGAGCCCGATGCCCTGTGGCTCTGGGATGGCGACGGTGCCGTACGCCTGCTGGCGGCAGACGAGCGAAGAGGCGCCCTGCTGCTCGAACGGCTGGAGCCCGGGACGCCGCTCAGCCACCATCCAGACCGCGACGAGGCCCTGGCGATCGCCTGTGGGCTGGTCAGGCGACTTCGTCGCCGGCCTCCGTCGGGCCACCGCTTTCGTGATGCCGGTGACTTGGCGTCCTGGCTGGCCCGTTCGGCGCGGGCGCGCTGGGCGTCGGCCGGCGAGCCGTTCGAGCGGGCGCTGGTCGACGCCGCGGTGGGCGCGGCCGAGGGGCTGCTGGTACATCCGCCCACCGAGCCCCCTGTGGTCGTCAATCGCGACCTGCACCTCGGCAACGTGCTGGCGGCCGAGCGCGAGCCGTGGCTCGTGATCGATCCCAAGCCCATGGTGGGAGAGCCGGCGTTCGACGGAGCGCACCTGCTGGCGGATGCGCTCGCGGGGGACGCGTGCATCGAGCAGGCCGACCGCGCCTCGCGACTCGTCGCCGAGGAGCTCGGTGTCGATGTCGACCGGCTGCGTGACTGGGCCCTGGTCCGAGCTGTCGACTTCGCCCTGTGGGCCTACGAGGTCCGTGAGGCCGAGCCGAACGGGCGCCTGGCGCTGGCGCGCTCGCTCGCCGCCCTGGCGGGGAGCTGAGCCGTGCGGACGCCGCCGATGGGTGAAGGCACCAGGGGCCACCGGTTGGCCCCAGGTGCCTCGACCGTGTCAGCCGGAAGCCGCGTCGGCGTCGTCGGTGTCGTCCTGGGACACCGGGGTGCCGTTGATGTCGCCGATACGGCCGCCGAGGTCGGGGTGCTCCGAGCTGAACAGGCCCCAGCGGCTCTCCCAGCCGGGAACGTTCCACATGTGGCTCATCCAGAGGCCGTTCAGGGGGACGACCCGCCCGCCGCGCGCCTCGCAGGCGCCGGCCTCGGTGTTCTCGTCGCCGAGCACGCCGCCGCCGCCGATGCACAGCTGACTGTGGACGTGCCACGGATCGGTCGATCCGGCGAAGCCCTCCGGCGGGTTGTCCGGGCCGGTGAAGTCCAGGTAGCTCAGGCCGACGAGCGGGCTGTCCGGAGCGGTGCCGGCGTACAGCAGGATCTCGGGGTTCGCCGCGTCGAACGTGGCATCGAGCAGGCCGCTGTTGATGTAATGAGCGGCGATGCAGGGCACATACGGCGTGATGCGCCGGTAGCCCCCGGCCTCGGCCGCAGCGACGGTCGGGTACTTGAGCACGACGGTGTTGGCCTGGGCGATCTGCGTAGAGAGCGTCGCGCGGGTGGCCGGGTCCATCGGCTCGAACGGCACCGGACCCCGGTGCCCGTGGCCGCTGTTGCCCCCGACCGCGACGTTCGACTGCTCGCACGCCGAGGTGCCGTCGGCGGCGATCACCACGTCGGTGTGCCCCTCGACGTGCTCACCCGAGGCCGCTGCGGCCGCCGTGTCGCCGCTGCTGTGGTCGTGGTCGTCGGCGGTCATGGCTTCGTGGTCATGCGCGGGGTCGGACGTGGCGGCCTCGTGTGCATGGTCGTCGTCGGTGTCGCCATGGTGGTGCTCCGAGGCGAACGACGGCGACAGCGCCATCGTGGAGACCACGCCGATGGCCACGGCGGTCACGCCGATGCCGGCAAGCCCCAGCGACGGGCGCACGGTGCGCTGAGCCATCGCCGGGCGCCACAGGACAGCCACCGAAACGACGACGATCACGACCTCGAACGCCGTGCACAGTGCATCGATCAGCGCCACGGGCTCGGGCTCCCACGCCCCAGGGTTGACCGGCACACCCCAGATCCGGGACACGGCCCACAACATGACGATGAGCGAGTTGCCGATGGCGGCCGCGGCCAGCAGCTTGCGTGTCGGTGCCACCAGGAACGCAACGGCCCAGGACAGCTGCAGCCAGGCGACGATGGCGAAGAAGACCCCGTGTTTCCACGAGAGATTGAAGTGTTCGCCCACCTCTGCGAAGTGGATCGCCCCGGCAGCCAGGGACAGAGCCACGAGCAGCCAGCGCAAGTAGCGGCCGATCGTGCCGTCAGTCGTCGTCATCGTGACCCCTCCAGAAACCCGATGCACGGCTTGTGCAAGAACTCTACGCCTTGTGTCCAGCGCCCGTCGCATGTCCTTTCGGAGACCCCGCGTGCCCTTCGCCGTCCGAACCGTGCCAGACCAGCTACGTTCGGTCCGGCGTGGTGGACGTGGTGGAATCAGCCTCATGACCGGAGGGAACCGGGCAGCCGGGCGCCGGCGTCCCACCTCCATGCGACGACTTCGGGTGCACACGCTGCTGGCTCTGGTCGTGACGGTGGCGGTGGGGCTGTCGGCATGCGGCGACGATTCCTCCACGGTCACGGGTGGCGGCGAGTCGGACGACGGTGGCGGCAGCCATGGCCAGGGCGGCATCGATCACCCGAGCGGGGCGGACGAGATCGTCCTGGAGATCCGGGAGGAAGGTGGGCTCGCCGGTCCACAGCAGGTCGCCGGGCCGTCGACGCTGGTGGTGACGGGCGACGGTCGGTTGGTCCAGCCCGGGCCTGTGATCGAGATCTATCCCGGACCGCTGCTGCCGAACCTGCAGCAGCGCACGATCAGCGAGGAGGGCGTCCAGCAACTGCTGGCGCTGGCGGACGATCACGGCCTGCTGGCCGACGTGACCTACCCCAACCCCGACAACGTGATGGACGCACCCGACACGGTCGTGACCATCAGCGCCGGGGGCGCCACCTTCGAGCACCGGGCCTACGCCCTCGGCTACGAGGGCGAAGGTGCGGAGACCGACGAGGGACGGGCCCAGCTCCAGGACTTCGTGAGCGCGGCCACCCAGCTCGCGGCGTCGACCGACGAACCGTCATTGGGAGACGAGGAGCCTTACGAAGCCGACACCTACCTCCTCCGGGCCATGCCGGATCAGCCCGACCGGACCGCCGACGGACTGGAGCCGTCGATCGTCGACTGGCCCGCGGCCGCGGGCGTCCGGCTGGCCGACGCCTCCGACTGTGTCGAAGTCCCCGCCGACGGGGTCGCCACAGTGCTGGCCGATGCCAATCAACTGACCCGCTTCCTGGACGCGGGCGTCACCTACGCCCTGTCCGTGCAACCGAGCGTCGCCGGGCGGTCCTGCCGGGACTAGCTTGCGGGGCCGTGCATCGGCTTTTGGGGGGTCTCTGCGCTGCCGCCGTCCTGGCGGCTGCATGCTCGGGTGGCGGGGGCGGCGACTCCGCCGACACCACCCTCGATCCGGCGAACACGACCACGACGGCGCCGCCGTTGCCGACGTCCGACGAGCTGTGCGACGGCGTCGAGCCCGTGCCCGGGCCCGCTCCGACGGTGGTGAACCCGGCGCTCGTCGAGACGTCGGGCATCGCGGAGAGCCGCGAGAACGACGGGGTCATCTGGGCCCACAACGACTCGGGCGGCAACCCCGAGCTGTTCGCCGTGGGGAGCGACGGGAGCGACCGGGGTCGCTGGGCCGTGCCCGGCGCCACGGCGATGGACTGGGAGGACATGGTCCGCGGTCACGGCGAGGAAGGCATCGACCGGCTCTACATGGCCGACATCGGCGACAACGCCGCCCAGCGGGCCAACGTCGTGGTCTACCGGGCGCCGGAGCCTGAGGTCCCCGCCGGGCCGGCGGGCGGCACGCTGAAGGACGTCGAGGCCCTGACGCTCACCTACGCCGACGGCGCCCGGGATGCCGAGACGCTCCTCGCCGACCCGGTGTCCGGTGACCTGTTCATCGTGAGCAAGCAACTGGTCGGCCGACCCGGGGTCTACCGCATCCCCGCGGGGATCGAGCCGGGCGGCACGAGCACCATGCCCCGGGTCACCGACGTCGGCGTCGACGAGGCGACGCTGGTGACCAGCGGCGACATCTCCGTCGACGGGTCCGTCATCGCCCTGCGCACCTACACCAGCGTGCTCATGTTCCAACGGGCAGACGACGAGACCGTGGCCGACGCCCTGGCGGGGACGCCGTGCGAGGCGCCCGCCCCGACCGAGGTCCAGGGCGAGGCGCTCGCGTTCGATCCCGACGGCAGCGGCTACGTGACGATCAGCGAAGGGGCCAACCCGGCCATCAACCACTTCCGCATGCCCTGACCCGGCCAGGCGGTCAGGCGAAGGGCAGGAACGTGGTCGAGCCCAGGTCGGACAGCGGGCTGGCGCCCAGCCCGGCGGCCGACAGCGTCCACAGGGTGTCGCCGACGACCAGCGATCGCGTGATCGGCGGCGTGTAGGCGACCGGCGGGAGGATGTCGCTCGGGCCCACGATCCCCCGGCCGTCCGCGTCGGGCGGCGGGACGGTGGTGGGCATCGGCTCCACGGGGTCGATGCCGATGCCGATGTTCGGATCGGACGGCTGGACCGGGTGCGACACCCGGCCGACCTCTGTGATCGTGGCGGCGTCTGCGTCCACCCCGAACCCGACGAGCCCGGAGAAGCTCGTGTCGTACGACGTGACGGGCACCGCCGCCAGCGAGGTCCGGGGCCACCACAGGAACGCGTGCGGGTCCCACTCGGCCTCGGTGCTCGACTGGGGGAGGACCGCCTGCGCCACGCGCACGGGGGCGGCCGGATCCCGCACGTCGTACAGCGCGACCTGCGTGCCCGTGGTCCGGCCCTGCTCGGTGGCGTCCTGGCCGATGCCGATGAGCCGGCCGTCGCCGATCGGGTGCAGGTAGGCCGAGTAGCCGAGCATCTCGAGCTCGCCGGTCACCGTGGGAGCGGCCGGGTCGGACAGGTCCACGGTGTAGAGCGGGTCGGTCTGGCGGAACGTCACGACATAGCCCACGTCGCCGAGGAACCGCACAGCACGGATCTGCTCGCCCCGACCCAGCCCGGACACCGATCCGACGGTCTCCAGGGCGCCGTTGCCGGGATCGAGGACGAAGACGTGGCTCTCGGACGTAGCGGTGTCGCTCCCGAACCCTGGGTTGGTCGTGGTGGCGACCCGCAGGTGGCCGTCGTGCTCATCCATCGCGTACTGCCCGAGCAGCGTGCCGTCGACATGGCCCGACAGCTCGTAGACGGCGCGGTCGGGGTCGGTGATGTCGAAGCGGTGGATGTCCGTGCCGGGCTGCTCGGCGGCCTCGGGCGACGGCGATGAAGAGTTGCCGCCGCTCGACGAGGTCGGCTGGTCGGGCGTGGGGTAGTCGATCCAGCGGGGCGCGGCGACGTAGAGGTGCTCGGGCGAGGCGTAGACCGTGTCGCCCCCCGCCAGGACGCCGGTCCCACCGGCTGACGCGAGGCCGGAGGCCACGCCCTCGGACACATCGACCGTGACGACGGTGACCATGCCGAAGCCGGAGAACGTGTTGGGCGCGTGGGCGTCCCCGCAGCCCATCAACTTGCCCTCGTGGGCGACCAGGCCGTCGGGGCCCAGCTCCCGCCACGTGGGCAGGAGCGTCTCGGGATCGGCGTCGGCCACCGCCTGGCGGTTGAGCTGGGTGGCCTGCTCCTCGGCCTGCGGGCCGGGCACCGCCGGGGTGACCAGCGGCAGGCGCAGCTGGGGATCGGCCTGCAGCACGATGCGGGCCACGTCCCCGGTCATGCGGGCGGCCACGAAGGAGCCGTCGAGGTCGAACGTGTCACCCACCCGGAGCGAGTCACCGTCGATGGCGACCTCGACGACCTGGGTGGTCGGGATCGAGGGGAACGGGCTCCTGCGGGAGATGGAGTCGCCCTCGAGCGGCATGGGCATCACTCCGAAGGACCCGGTGCCCATGACCAGGACGCGGTCGCCCGCCAGCAGCATCGTGGAGCCGTAGAAGTTCTCGGGGAGGTCGACCGAGGACAGCAGCGTGCCGCGCGAGGCGGAGGCCAGGTGCAGGCGACCGTCGGACAGGGCCAGGATGTGCTCGCCGTCGGTCTTGACGGTGTCGGGCTCGTCGACCCCCGCGACCTGCACGTTCGTTCCCGAGTAGTCCGGACCAGCTCCGGAGGCTGTGGTCGGCGGCGCCGGCTCGGCCGAGGGCGCCGTCGTCAGGTCCGCCGAGGAGCGTTCGGCGAGACCGGCGCTGTCCTCGACGATCTCCGCACCGGCGTTGGCGGGCATGACCGTGCCGCTGAACCCGTAGGCGCCGACGCGGGGCGCCAGCTCGTCCCGCATCCAACCGGAGAGCTCGTCGCACGAGTCGATCTGGTGCAGGCTGCTGGCCAGCTGGAGGTTGGGGCGGAACCTGCCCGCCTGGGGATCGGACGATCCGCCGCCGTCCCCCGAGCATCCGGCGGCGATCAAGCCCAGCGCGAGCCCCAGCGCGAGCGCGCTGCCCGAACGCCCAGCCCGTGTCCGCATCGTGGTCTCCCTGCTGTGTCGATGCCCTGTCATCGGGCGTTCGACGGTGGTGGGGGTGCCTGCGGTTCCCGGGGCCCGAGAAAATTCAGGGGCTGGGGCGCATGGAGAGCTCCGCCCGCAACGCGGGCGTGAGCACCTGACCGACGCGGGAGACGAGCATGCTCATCTCGTAGCCGATCAGGCCGATGTCGCAGTCGGACCCGCACATGACAGCCAGGGCTGAGCCTTCGCTCACGGTCGTCACGAACAGGTAGCCGCGGTCCATCTCCACGATCACCTGGTTGACGTTGCCGGCGCCCATGTGGCGAGCCGCGCCCGCGGTGAGGCTGGCGAGGCCGGACGTGACGGCGGCGAGCGTGTCGGCGGTGTCACGGTCGAGGCGGTCGGACAGGGCGAGGACCAGCCCGTCGGTCGACAGCACCACGACGCTCTCCACGCCGGGGATCCGCTCGGCGAAGCTGGTGATCAGCCAGTCGAGGTCCGGGCTGTTGGCGTCGGGGAGGCTGCTCAAGGGTTCTCCTCGGGCGGGCGGGGCGGCGGCGTGTCTGCCGCGACCCGGCCGGCGTTCTGGCTGGCCTGGAACCGTGACAGCATGGCACGGACCCGATCGGCGTCACGACCGCCGTCCGCATCCGCGGGAGGACCAGCCGCGTCGCGCCGCAGCGCCGCGGGAAGGTGGGTGCCGGGCACCCGGCGGGCCAGCCCGTCGGGATCGGCGTCGTCCGCGGCAGGGGGTGGCACCGGGGTCGAGGACACGTCCAGTGGCGGCGGTCCGGCCGCAGCGGTGGGCCAGATCGAGGCGCGCTCGACGAGCCCGCGTGGAGGCGCGGGCGTCGGGGGAGCGGGCGCCGGCGACGCCGGGGCGGAGGACAGCTGCAGCTCGATGAACGCGGCCACCGGTCCCAGCCGGGAGCCGGGGTGCACCTGGGCCCCGGCACCGCTGGCCCGCGGGACCACCCGCAGCGGCTCGGGCGCGGCGGCCGGAGCATCGAGCGGCGCCGCGGGGTCGTGGGGACCGCCCGAGCCGGAGAGGGCTGAGGGGTCGAGCGAGCTCGCCGGATTGAAGGGGCCGCCCAGGGCTGCGGGGTCGAGTGAGGTCGCGGGGTTGGCGGGGCCGCCGGAGCCCGAGAGGGTCGCGGGGCCCGAGAGGGCGGCGGGGCCCGAGAGGGCGGCGGGGTCGAGCGGAGCCGCGGGGTCGAGTGGGGTTGCGAGGTTGGCGGGAGCGCCGGAGCCCGAGAGGGTCGCCGGGTCGAGCGAGCTCGCCGGATTGAAGGGGCCGCCCAGGGCTGCGGGGTCGAGTGAGTTCGCGGGGTTGGCGGGGCCGCCGGAGCCCGACAGGGGTGCCGAGTCCGAGAGGGGTGCGGAGTCCGAGAAGGGTGCGGAGTCGAGCTGAGCTGTGGGGTCGAGTGCGGTTGCGGGGTTGGCCGGGCCGCCGGAGCTCGGCCGGGGGGCCGTGGGGTCGAGGCGGGCCGGTCGGGGGGTCAGGGGGATCGCGGAGTCGGCGGGGGAGAAGAGGCCGGGGACCTCGGGTTGGAACCCGACCGGGATCCCCTTTTCGAGCGGCATGGACCGGGCGTCGAGGCGGGCCGGTTGAGAGCCCAGGGGGATGGTGGCGCCGAATGGGCTCGTGGAGTCGAACGGGGCGCTGGTGCCGAGGGGGGCGGACTGGGCCTGGATCGCGGGCTGGTACGACGCTGGCATCGGGGTGGTGAGCCACGCCGGGGCCAGCGTCGGTGGATAGCGCTCGGGCAGGGCCGAGCCGGCGCCGGAGGCGGCAGGGGCCGACGTCGTAGGACCAGCAGGGGACGCCGCAGGCGCGGGGAAGACCGAGGCCGAAGCCGCAGGCGCGGCGGAGGCAGCAGCAGCACCACCAGCAGCGATGTCCGCGTCCGGGGGGACCCGGGCGGCCCAGGGGCCGATGGAGCCGGCGAGGGACGGGCGGCGGCCGTCGCCGCTCCAGGCGATGGCGGCGCGCTGGTAGCGGTCGAGGCCCGCCAGGCCGCTCGTGCCTGGGGGTGGGGCGTCGGCGGGGCGGTCGCTGACCAGCTCCCGGGGCAGGCTGACCAGGGCGGTGAGGCCGCCGCCGGGGGTGGCGGCGAGGCGGACCTGGATGTCGTAGCGCTGGGCCAGGCGGGCTACCACGTGGAAGCCCAGCATCGTGGCCCGGCGCATGTCGACCTGCGGGGCGTCCGAGAGGACCAGGTTGGCGGCGTGCAGGTCGTCGTGGGACATGCCGATGCCGACGTCCTCGATGGCGACCACGAACCGGGTCGTCTCGCCGGGCGACAGGTGGCTGCGGATGCGCACCTCGGACGACGGGGGCGAGAACGTCACCGCGTTCTCGATCAGCTCGGCCAGCAGGTGGGCCAGGTCGGCGACGGCCCGGCCTGCGACGTCGATGTGGTCGCTGACCAGCACCTCGACCCGCCGATAGTCCTCGATCTCGGCCGCGGCCGCCCGGACGACGTCGCCGAGCGGCACGGGGTTGCCCCAGCGGCGGGGCGGATCGTCGCCGGACAGGACGAGCAGGGACTCGGCGTTGCGGCGGATGCGGGTGGCCAGGTGGTCGAGCCGGAACAGCTCCTCCAGGACGTCCGCCTGCTGCTCGCGCAGCTCCAGGTCGGTGATCACCTCGAGCTGACGGTTGAGCAGGGACTGGTTGCGCCGGGCCAGGTTCACGAGCAGGCCGGACATGGCCTCCTTGCGCTCGACCTCCAGCGCGGCCAGGTCCTCGACGAGCGCCACGTTGCGCTGCTGCTCGAGCTCGGTGTTCTTCCAGAAGACGACGACGCCGGCGGATGCGGCCAGCACGGCGCCGGAGTGGATCGTGGCCCACAGCCACGGCTTGCTCTGTCCGTACTCGTGGCTGAACATCACCCCGGTCGCCAGCCCGCTGCCGAGGCCGTGCGACAGCAGGGTGAACACCACGTTCCACAGCAGCGGCACCCAGTCCTGGTAGAGCGCGATGAGCCCGATCAGGACGAAGAAGTGGAAGTGGGCCTCGATCTGGCCGTTCGACAAGTGCACCAGCACCGACGAGCAGTAGACGAGGCCGAAGGTGGTGAAGAACGAGGCCAGCCGGCGGTTGCGGGCCATGCGGGCGAAGGCCACCGAGACCAGCGCCAGCGTGACCTCGAGCGTCACATGCGCCACGCCGTAGCCCCGCCAGATGCCGAACAGCCACAGCACGGGCACGTGCAGCGCCAGGATCCAGCACAGGATCAGGTGGCGGCGCTGGAACGTCGCCTCGTCGAGCGTGTTGCCGCGAGGCAGGTAGTCGCGCACGATGCGATACACCCGGACCAGCGGGTTGACCGGGGCCGGAGGCGCTGCCTCGTCTTCGGAAGGCGGGCCGGCATCCGCGGCCCCCGCGGCGTGGCGGGGCGTGTGCGCTCCCCAGCGTCGTTCCCTGTCCCCGAGCCCGAGCGCGGCCTCGTCACGACCGCTTTGCGAGACCATCCCCATCGAGTCTCAAGTGATACTCGATTTCGCGCCGCCCTGCTGACGGAAGCCCACGTCGCGCGCCATTGCCCGAAGTCCAATAACAGCTATTATCGAAGCGTGGCGACCAACGAGGACATGATCGGCCGCAGCGACGTCGACGACATGGAGGCGATCCTGGCGATCGCCAACACCGACGTGGACGAGGCGCTCCACGTCGTGGCCGACAACGCCGATGCGATCTTCACGTGGGACTACGAGAAGGGCGCCCGGCCGGCCCTGAACAAGTTGTACGAGAAGGCCAAGAAGTCTCAGTGGAACGGCGAGACCGACCTCCCCTGGGACACCGAGGTCGACGTCGAGAAGCTGGCCACCGAGATGGGCGGCAACCCCCAGATGCAGCGCTTCCGCGAGGAGGCGATGGCCCAGCCCGACTCTCCGTTCCGCAACTTCGGGCCGAAGGAGTGGAACGACCTGCTGATCGAGGGCCAGAACTGGCGCCTCAGCCAGTTCATGCACGGCGAGCAGGGCGCCCTGTTGTGCACGGCCAAGATCGTCGAGACCGTGCCGTGGATCGACGCGAAGTACTACGCGTCCACGCAGGTCATGGACGAAGCGCGCCACGTCGAGGTATTCGCCAAGTACCTCGACACCAAGCTGACCGGGCACTACCCGATCAACGCGCACCTCAAGATGCTGCTCGACGACATCATCGCCGACAGCCGCTGGGACATGACCTACCTGGGCATGCAGATCATGGTCGAAGGCCTGGCCCTGGCCG
Organism: Acidimicrobiales bacterium; assembly: GCA_036558145.1. GTDB lineage: Bacteria > Actinomycetota > Acidimicrobiia > Acidimicrobiales > VFJN01 > ZC4RG19. The sequence goes on along the minus strand of DATBGF010000188.1, from coordinate 5,941 downwards.
CGTTCGGCTTCATGCACATGCTCACCGAGGACCCGCTGCTCAAGCAGCTCCTGCGCTACGTGATGAGCGACGAGGCCCGCCACGTGGCCTTCGGCGTGCTCTCGCTGAAGGAGTACTACGAGGACCTGAGCGACGTGGAGATGCGCGAGCGCCAGGAGTTCGCCTTCGAGGCCGCGGTGCGGATGCGGGACCGCTTCCTCCAGCAGGAGGTGTGGGAGCGCATGGGCATCGACTCCCGGCCGGTGATCCGCTCGATGCTGGCGGTCCCGCCCGAGGAGAACATGTTCCAGCAGATGCTGTTCTCCAAGATCGTCCCGAACTGCCGCAAGCTCGGCCTGCTCGACGCGTCCGGCGGCTGGCTGCGCAAGCGGTTCGAGGAGCTCGGCGTCATCCAGTTCGAGCACTGGACCGACACCGGCGAGGAGTACGCCGACCTCGACGACCTGCGCGCCCGCCTGCGCCGGACCCGCTGGACCGAGGCCGAGACGGTGGACGACTGGTCACAGGGCATCCCGCTGGCCTACGTCCGCGAGCTCTGCACCTACTGGGCGGACACCTACGACTGGCGGATCGTCGAGGCGCGGCTGAACGCCCTCGGCCCCTTCCGCACCGAGATCGACGGGATCGGCATCCACGGCCTGCACGTCCCCAGCCCGCACCCCGGGGCGCTGCCGCTGGTCCTCACCCACGGCTGGCCGGGGTCGGTGGTCGAGTTCGTCGACGCCATCGGGCCGCTGGTCGATCCGCCGGCCCACGGCGGCGACGCGGCCGACGCCTTCCACGTCGTCGTCCCGGCCCTGCCCGGCTACGGGTTCAGCGACAAGCCGGCGGAGACGGGCTGGGGGGTCCGCCGCATCGCCACCGCGTGGGCCGAGCTCATGCGCCGCCTGGGCTACGACCGCTACGGCGCCCAGGGCGGGGACTGGGGCGCAGCGGTGACGACGCTGCTGGGCGTGGTCGATCCCGACCACGTGGCCGGGATCCACGTGAACATGCCGGTGGCCGGACCGGCGCCCACCGGCGAGGACGAAGCCGAGGCGGTGGCCGCGGCCGTCGAGGCCTTCCAGGAGCACCGCCGCTGGGGCACCGGCTACTCCACCCAGCAGTCGACCCGGCCCCAGACGCTGGGCTACGGCCTGGTGGACTCACCCGCGGGCCAGGCGGCATGGATCGTCGAGAAGTTCTACGCCTGGACCGACTGCGACGGTCATCCGGAGAACGTGCTGTCCCGCGACCAGCTGCTCGACAACGTGATGCTGTACTGGCTGCCCGGGGCGGCGACGTCGTCGGCCCGGCTCTACTGGGAGAGCTTCCGCGACCCGTCGCTCGACCCGGTGGCGGTGCCCGCGGGGGCCTCGATCTTCCCCAAGGAGATCGTGCGGCCGCCCCGCAGCTGGGCGGCGGCGCGCTACACCGACCTGCGCTACTGGAACGTCCTGGACAAGGGCGGTCACTTCGCCGCCTTCGAGCAGCCCGAGCTGTTCGTCGACGAGGTGCGCGCCTTCTTCCGCCTCGTGCGCTGAACACGCTGCGGGCGGCGATAGAAAGCCGCCATGACCACACGGCCGATCACGTTCGGGGCGTTCGTGCCCCAGGGTTGGAAGACCGAGCTCGTCGCCATCGAGGGGGCCGAGAACAAGTGGGCCAAGGCCGTCGAGGTGGCCGAGGCGGCGGAGGCCCTGGGCTACGACTCCCTCTGGGTCTACGACCACGTCCACAACGTGCCCGTCCCGGCCCACGAGGCGGTGTTCGAGTGCTGGACCACTCTGGCCGCCATCAGCCAGCGGACCAGCCGGGTGCGCCTGGGCCAGATGGTGGGGTGCGCCTCGTACCGCAACCCCGGCCTGCTGGCCAAGGTCGCGGCCAACGTGGACGTCATCTCGGGCGGCCGGCTCGACTGGGGCATCGGGGCCGGCTGGTACGAGCAGGAGTACCGGGCCTACGGCTATGACTTCCCGCCGGCCCGGGACCGCATCGCCATGCTGCGCGAGACCGTGGAGATCGTGCGGTCGCTGTGGACCGAGCCCGACACGAGCTACTCCGGCAAGCACTTCACGCTGAGCGGCGCCCAGTGCGACCCCAAGCCGCTGCAGGACCCGCACCCGCCGATCCTCATCGGCGGCGGGGGCGAGCAGCTCACGCTGCGGGTGGTGGCCCGGCTGGCCGACCGGTCGAACTTCGGCGGCAAGCCGGAGGAGTTCGCCCACAAGTGCGAGGTCCTCAAGCGCCACTGCGATGCCGTCGGACGCGACTACGACGAGATCGAGAAGACCTGGTCGCCCGAGATCCACGTGCGCGAGACCGAGGCCGAGCTGCGGGCCGTCGGCGGCTCCACGTTCGGCGAGCCGTTCGACAGCTGGCAGGCCGGCAACCTGGTCGGCACGCCCCAGCAGGTGGTCGACAAGATCGGCGCCTACCGCGAGATGGGCGTCAGCTCGATCATCGCCTGGAACCGGGACTACCCCTCCACCGACACGCTCACCCTGGTGGGGGAGCAGGTCATCCCGGCGTTCCGGTAGCAAAACCACCCACCGTGACGAGTTTCACGGTTTGAACGCGGTAAGTGGTATCTAGCCTGTAGCGAAACCTGACGGCGTAAGGCTGCTGTCGGGAGCTCGTTGCAGCCAGGCTGGGGCCTCTCGCTGGGGGTCTCGGGTGCGGGCGCACATCTGGCGGTCCACGGACCGGCGGTCGCGCGCGCCCCCATGTCGCTGGGACGGGCGAGTCCTGCACGCGACCCACGAGGCCCCCCCACCCCATGTCGGACCTTGTCATGTCCACCGGCCGGCGCGCCCGCCGCCGCCTGCTCGCGGCCGCAGCCGGCATCGTCGCCCTGGCGGTCAGCGCCACCGGCCTGCTGCCCGGCCCCTTCGACCACGCCGCGGGAGCCGATCCGGTCCCGGCCGGCACCCCCGGGGTGACCCGCTACTTCGGCCGGGGCGCCTACGACGGCATCCGGGCCGCGGTGGCGGCCACTCCCCGGTCCTGCGCCCTGGGGGACGACACGCTCGCCGCCCTGGTCATGGCACCGATCTTCAAGGAGGTCTCGGGCGCCACCAGCCCCCAGACCGCACCCTCGCCGATGACGCTGTCGCGCTGGGACGAGTGGACCGGCGTGCGCTCCGGGTCCAACAACATGAACGCCAACTACGGCCTCTATCCCTTCGCGGACCCGGCCACGCCCTACTCCCGGGCCTACTGGACCCCGGGGATCGGCATCTTCCAGTACGACTCGGCCGGCGTGGGCGCCAACTTCACGGCCGCCGAGCTGATGGACGTGCAGTACATCGCCGGCGACGTCGCCGCGGGCATGGCCAACCGCTACTGCGCCTCGGGCGGCGACGACTACGCGAAGCGGGCCGCGGCCTGGCAGCCGTGGAGCGGCCTCGGCGGCGTCGGCAAGAGCGAGGCGCTGTTCCAGGAGATGCTGGGCCTGGACGCCCCGGCCTGGTCCCGCATCGGCCTGGTCGACGGCATCGAGAACGGCGGCGGCATGCAGGCCCGGACCTGCGTGACCGGCGGCCAGACCCTGCCGTGCTGGTACATCGACCCGTCCAAGGCGCAAGGCGCCAACTGGTGGGCGCTGGACGACCCGACGGGGGGAGCGGCCGGCTCGGGCGAGGCCCCGCTGCCGGCCCCGTTCTACGTGGTGAAGCAGGACGGGTTCGAGGTGCGCCACTTCATGGCCATCGACACCGGCTACCCGGTGAACCTGTCGGGCCGGCGCCAGCTCGGCCTCAACGCCCGGCCCCGCGACGGCCAGCCGGGCTCGGGCATCGTGTGGCTCGGCACCTCGGACCTGTGCGACACGTCCCGCCCGGAGATGGGCTGCGCGCCGCCGCCCCCGCCCCCGGCCCCGGCGCCCGCCCCCGAGCCGGAGCCCGCGGCGACCCCGCCCGCAGAGCCGGATCCGGCCACGGGCCCCGACGCCGCGGCACCGGCGCAGCGGGTCACCCCGGCCACGGTCGAGGAGCTGCTCGGCACCCTGCTGATCACCCCCGACGGCGCCCTCGGCGCCCTGGCGGTCTTCTGAGACCCGGAGCCCGGCGTCGTCCGTGAGTACTGTCCCAGCCCGTGTCGGGTCGGATGGGTGCTGCGCTGCTGGTGCTGTGTGCCGTGCTGGGCGCCTGCGCGTCCGAGGCCGAGCAGCCCCGGCTGTTGGGGTCGAGAACGCCGCGGGTCACGGTCGGCGAGACCCCGGCCGAGCTCGAGGCCCTGCTGCTGTCCGCGAGCGACGTGCGGGACATCGACGGCTTCGAGGGCGCCGAGGCGAGTGACCTGGACGACCTCGAGCTGTACGAGAACCCCGATCCCCGTGGCCCCTGCGGGCGGCCGATGGACGCGTTGCCCACCCCCGACGGGGGGCGGGTGTTCTCGACCGAGGACGGCACCTTCGTCGAGCTCGTGTGGGCCGACGGCCAGGAGATCGAGGGCATGATCGGGGACTTCGACGCGGACCTGCGCCCGGGGTGCGGCTCGCACGAGTCGACGACCAACCAGGGCCTCACCCAGGAGGCGTCCGAGCCGGTCCCCATCGACACGACCGGCATCGGCGACCGCGCCATCGGCTGGACCGCGACCCTCAGGGTGTCGGGTCAGACCGCCGGGGCCGGCATGGTCGTCGCGGTAGAGGGCGGACGGGCAGTGCTCGTGCAGCAGATCGCCCCGGAGGTCGAGGGCGAGCAGCTGGCCGACCTCGCCCGCGCGGCCGCCGAGCGGGCCGGCGGCTGAAGCCGAACCGCGTATCAGCGGGCGCGACCGTGACTCTTACGGGGTGACGGAATGCGACCGGGATGTGCGGCCCCGGACGACCGGCGGGCGGGACACGCGACAGTGTGGTCGCGTGTCCCCCTCCCTGGTGTCGGTTCCCCGGCGGGACTCGTAGGCTCGGGCCGTGAGACCCAGCCCGCCCACCCGCTTCCTGCTCGCGAGCGCCGCGGCGGCGGCCGTGACGGCCACGGCACTGCGGCCCGCCGACCGGTTCGGGCCGGGGGCGTCGCCCGCGTTCGCCCTCGGCGTGCCCACGTCCGAGCTGCCGCTGCACGAAGCGGCGGTGCAGGCGGCGCTGCTCGCCCTGCTGGCCCGCGGCGGCGGGGCCCGGGGGCTGCGGGGCCTGCTCGGCCTGGGCCTGGGCGCAGCGTCGGCCGCCGGCCTGTGGCGCCTGTACCGCGACGCCCAGGACTCCCGGAAGGTGCTGGAGGACGCCCTGGTCGAGGGCCTGGGGCCGGACTACCGCTCGGCCATCGGGGCGGACTACCTGCCGGCGCCGGACGTGGAGCTGACCCGCCGGTCCGTGCTGCTGCCGGACTTCCTGGCCCGGCGCCGCTATGTGGCCGCCGCCGGCCGTGACCTGTCCTACGGCGAAGCCGGCCGCCGCAACCACCTCGACGTGTGGCACCGGGCCGACCTCCCCGCCGGCTCCCGGGCGCCCGTGCTGCTCCAGGTGCACGGCGGTGCCTGGGTCATGGGCCAGAAGCTGGGCCAGGCCCACCCGCTCATGGGGCACCTGGCCGAGCGGGGCTGGGTCTGCGTCACGATCAACTACCGGCTGAGCCCGCGGGCGACCTGGCCGGACCACATCGTCGACGTCAAGCGGGCGATCGCCTGGACCAAGGCGACGATCGCCGAGCACGGCGGCGACCCCGGCTTCCTGGCCATCACCGGGGGATCGGCCGGCGGCCACCTGTCGTCGCTGGCCGCCCTCACCCCCAACCTGGCCGCCTACCAGCCCGGCTTCGAGGACAAGGACACCCGCGTGCACGCGGCGGTCCCGTTCTACGGCGTCTACGACATGACCGACTCGGCCGGGACCGCCAACCGGGCCCTGGTGCGGCTCCTGGCCCAGAGTGTCTTCAAGACCAGCCTGGACGACGACCGCGCCGCCTGGGACCTGGCCTCGCCCATCACCCACGCCGGCCCTGAGGCGCCGCCGTTCTTCGTG
>DATBGF010000187.1:0-10224 GCA_036558145.1 Acidimicrobiales bacterium | reverse complement strand
CCCGCCGCAGCGCGACGACCACGAGGTCCCAGTACCGCTCGCCGTAGTACTCGTGGTCGGTGAGCCGGCCCTCGACCGTGAACACCGGCAGATCGGTGATGCTGGCGAACTGGGTCAGGTTGAAGTCCACGACCTCCGCGTACAGCTTGCGGAAGTCCCAGTTGGCGAAGAGGTAGTCGATGAACAGCTGGGCACCTTCGAGCGCCCAGCTGCGGCCGGCCCGGTCCGGCCGGACCACCATGGCGATGTGGGCGTAGCGGTGCCGCAGGTTCGCGTTGAACGCGACGACGTGGCCGACCGGCTCGTCGGACGCGTTCGAGCAGACGATGAACTGGGCGATCGTGTTGTGCCAGATGGCGTGGGTGAAGCCTTCGGGACTGGGGGTCTCGCCCCGGAAGCGCCAGCGGTAGCCGGTCGCCTCGTCGGTCGACAGCGCGAAGAGGAACCCGTAGTCGGCCTCGCTCACGGGCCGGAGGTAGACCCGGCTGCCTTCGAGGGACGGGCTGCGGACCGGCAGCGGGGGGCCGCCGCCGCTCCCGACATCCGTGGTGTCCATCGTGACCTACTCTCGTCGGCGCGGTCGGCCGAGTGTAGGTGGTGGAGGGTCGCGTGACTGTCGATGCCAGCCGGTCCATCCGGCTCACCGAGCTGACGTCGTGCGGGGGCTGTGCCGCCAAGTGGGGCGCCTCCTTGCTGGGCGACCTGGTGGCGGGCCTGGCCGGGGAGGCAGCCGTGACCGGTAGCGGGCTGCTGGTGGGACTGGCCCCGTCGGACGATGCCGCGGTGGTCGAGGTCGCGCCGGGCGTGGCCCTGGTCTCGACCACCGACTTCTTCCCGCCGCTGGTGGACGACCCCGGGGACTACGGCGCCATCGCGGCGGCGAACGCGTGCAGCGACGTGTTCGCCATGGGCGGGGACGTCCTGGTGGCGCTCAACATCGCCGCGTTCCCCGAGACGCTGGCGCCCGAGGTCATCCGGGCGATCTTCCGGGGTGCGGCCGAGGTGGTGGCGGAGGCGGGCGGGGTGATCGCCGGCGGGCACACGATCCGCTCCCCCGAGCCCATCTTCGGGCTGGCCGTCCAGGGCGTGGTCCGCCCCGGCGCCCACTTCACCAAGGGCGGTGCCCGCCCGGGCGACGTCCTCGTGCTGTCCAAGCCCCTGGGGACCGGCCTGGCCCTCGCGTCCGGCGACGAGGCGGCCGTGGCCGCGGCGGTGGCGAGCATGCGCCGGCTGAACCGGGACGCGGCCCAGGCGCTGCGGGCCCAGGGTCCGGCGGTCCACGCCGTGACCGACGTGACCGGCTTCGGGCTGCTGGGCCACGGCTGGGAGATGGCGGACCGGTCGGGCGCGCGGCTGGACTTCGACGCCGGGCGGCTGCCGGCGCTGGACGGCGTCCTCGCCGCCGCGCAGGACGGGGTCCGCACCGGCGGCGACGGCCGCAACCGCGACTACGTGGCCGGCCACGTCGACCTGCAGGCGGACGGGGCGGCGGCCGCGCTCGGCTTCGATCCCCAGACCTCCGGCGGGCTGCTCGCCGCGGTCGAGCCGGACGCGGTCGGGGCGCTCGGCGCCGCCGGCTTCGTCCCCGTCGGCCGGGTCGCCGGCGGGCCCGCCCGGGTCTCGCTGCGTTGACGCAGGCATCCGAGCCCCCGCCGCGGCCGCCGTCGGTCGATGCCGTCGCCCGCGCGCTGGCCGGATCGGGCCTGCCGCACCCCTTGCGGGTGGACGCCGCCCGTGCCGCGGTGGCACGCGGCGCCCCCGAGCTGGCCGGAGAGGAGATCGAGCGCGCCCGCGCCCGGCTGCTGCAACCGGTCGTCAACGCCACCGGCGTGCTCCTGCACACGAACCTGGGGCGCTCGCCGCTGGAGGCGCACCAGCCGGCGACGTACACCAACCTGGAGCTGGACCTGGCCACCGGGCGCCGCGGCTCGCGCCGGGACCACGTGGGCTCGCTGCTCGCCCGGGCCGCCGGGGCCGAGGCCGCGCTGGTGGTCAACAACGGGGCCGCCGCGCTCCTGGTCGTCCTGGCGGCACTGGCGGCCGGGCGGCCGACCGCCGTGTCGCGCGGTGAGCTGATCGAGATCGGCGGCGGCTTCCGGCTCCCCGACATCATGGCCCTGTCGGGCAGCCGGCTCCTGGAGGTCGGGACGACCAACCGCACCCGCGTCGCCGACTACCGCGGCGCCGCGGCGGAGGCGGCGCTGCTGCTCAAGGTCCACACCTCGAACTACCGCATCGAGGGCTTCACGGCCGCAACCGAGGTCGCCGAGCTGGCCCCGCTGGGCCCGCCGGTGGTCGTGGACCTCGGCTCGGGCCTGCTCGACGCCGCCTGCCCGTGGCTGGCGGACGGCCCGCCCGCCTGGCTGGCCTCGGAGCCCGCGGTGCGCCAGACCCTGGAGGCGGGCGCCGCGCTCGTGACCTTCTCCGGCGACAAGCTCCTGGCCGGCCCGCAGGCGGGCATCATCGCCGGGCGCCGGGACCTGATCGAGACGTGCGCGTCGCATCCGCTCTACCGGGTGGCGCGCCCGGGAGGCCTCGTGCTCGCCGCGCTCCAGGACGTCGCGCTCGCCTACCTCGACCGCCGGGCGCACGAGCTGCCGTTCTGGCGGATGGCCACGGCACCTCTCGCCGGGCTGCGGGAGCGGGCCGAGGCGATCGCGGCCTCGGTGGCGGGCGCCGAGCCCGTGGCCTGCTCGTCGGTGGCGGGAGGCGGGGCGCTGCCGGGGGTGGAGATCCCGTCGTGGGGGCTGGCGCTGCCCGGCGATCGCCGGGACGCCCTCCGGGCCGCGCCCCGGCCGGTCATCGCCCGGGTCCGCCACGGCGAGACGCTGCTGGACCTGCGGACCGTCGCGCCCGAGGACGATCCGGCGGTGGCCGCCGCGCTCGCCGCCGTCGCCGGGTAGCCGCGTGCGCGTCGTCGCCACCGCGGGCCACGTCGACCACGGCAAGTCGACCCTGGTCCAGGCGCTCACCGGCATGGATCCCGACCGCCTGGCCGAGGAGAAGGCACGCGGGCTGACTGTCGACCTCGGCTTCGCCTGGACGGCGCTGCCGTCCGGGGAGGACCTGGCCTTCGTGGACGTGCCCGGCCACGCCCGCTTCGTCAAGAACATGCTCGCCGGCGTCGGGATGGTCGACGCCTGCCTGTTCGTCGTGGACGCGGGCGAGGGCTGGAAGCCCCAGTCCGAGGAGCACCTGCAGATCCTCGACCTGGTCGGTGTGGCCCACGGCGTCATCGCGCTGACCAAGGTCGGCCTGATCGACGACGACCGGCGCGAGGCCGCCCGGGCCGAGGTCGCCGAGCGCGTGGCCGGGACCTTCCTCGCCGGCGCCCCGATCGTCGCCGTGGACGCCCCGCAGGGCGTCGGGGTCGAGGCCCTGCGCGCCGCCCTCCAGGACCTGCCGCCCCCTCGATCGCCGGCCGGGGTGGATCGTCCCCGCCTCTGGATCGACCGCGCCTTCGTCGCCCGCGGCTCGGGCACCGTCGTCACGGGCACGCTGACCGGCGGATCGCTGCGGCTCGGCGACCGGTTGGCGGTCGTCCCGGGCGACCACCCGGTCCGGGTGCGGGGCCTGGAGTCGCTGAAGCGCCGCTGCGACGAGGTCCCGCCCGGCAGCCGGGTGGCGGTCAACCTCACCGGCGCCTCCCTGGCCGAGGTCGGGCGGGGCCTGGCCCTGGTCCGCGCCGGGCAGTGGCGGCCGGCCCGGGTGGTGGACGCCTCGCTCGACGTCCTCGCCTCGCTCGGCCACGAGGTGGGCCGGCGCGGCTCCTACGCCGCCTACCTGGGCAGCGGCGAGCACCGGGTCGGCCTGCGGGTGCTCGGCGCCGCGGCGCTGGCGCCGGGCGAGCGGGGCTGCGTGCGCCTCCGGCTGCCCGTGGACCTGCCGCTGGTGGCCGGGGACCGGTACGTGCTGCGCGAGGACGGCCGCTGGGAGACCGTCGGGGGTGGGGAGATCCTCGACGTGGCCCCGGTCCTGCCGGCGGCCAAGGCCCGGCCGACCGGGGACGTCGACGCCATGATCGCCGAGCGGGGCTGGGTCGACGTCGACGACCTCGAAGCGACCACCGGGGTGCGGCGGGAGCCGACGGTGGGGCACTGGGTCGTGGCGCCGGACGCGCTGGCGGCCATGACGAGCGAGCTGCGTGCGGCGGTCGCGTCGGCCGGGCGGCCGGGGCTGGAGGTGGCCCGGCTGGACGACCGGCAGCGGGCCGTCCTCGCCACCCTGGACGGCGTGTCCGTCGACCTCGGGCGGGCCCGGTCCGGCGGGGCCGCGGCCCGGCCGGCCGGCGGGCACCCCTACCTCGCCGCCCTGGAGGCCGCGCCGTTCGAGCCGCCGCCGCCCGACGGCGTCGACGCGGACGAGCTGGCCGAGCTGATCCGGCAGGGCTGGGTCGTCGAGCGCCAGGGGGTGCACTTCGCCGCCACTGCCGTCGACCGGGCCGGCCAGGTCGTGGCCGGCCTGCTGCGGGACCATCCCGGCGGGTTCACCGTCGCCCAGGCCCGCGCCGCCCTCGGCACGAGCCGCCGCTACGCCCTGCCGCTGCTGGCCCAGCTGGACTCGCTCGGCGTCACCCGCCGCCACGGCGACCTCAGGGTGGCCGGGCGGCGGCCGGCGCAGGGCGGAGGTGGACGGGAATCGAACCCGCCGCCGCAGGATCGCTGCGGCCACTCGCTTTGAAGGCGAGGGAGCCCACCAGGCGCTCGGACACCTCCCCGGACTGGCTGGCAGCGACCGTAGCGGGTCAGGTTCCGGGGCCGGCCCGATGGGGTACCGTCCCCCGTACCCGGTCTCCCCCGGACGCCCCGAACGCAACGCCCGAGGTTTCGCGCATGCTCCCAGCGCTCGTCGACGTCGTGGTCTGGCTCGCTGCCGCCGTCCTCGTCGCCGCCGGAGCCCTGAAGCTGCGACGCCCGGTCCCGGCGGCCCTGTTCGTCCGGCGGCTCGGACTGCCGGCCACGCCCCCGGCCGTGCGGGCGGTGGCCGTGGTCGAGATCGTGGTGGGGGTCGAAGTGCTGGCGCTCGGCGGTGCCCTGGTGCCGGCCGCGGCCGTGACGCTCTACCTGGCCTTCCTGGCCTCGCTCGCCTGGTACTACGCCCGGACCGGGGAGCGGACGGTGTCCTGCGGCTGCTTCGGCGGCACGGCGCCGGTCCCGATCGTGCCGCACGCGGCCGCGCTTCTGGTGGCGCTCGTCGCCACGACGGCCTCGGCGCTGATCGGACGTGAGCCGCTGGTGGACGTCCTCGGCTCGGTGCCCGCGCCGGAAGCGCTGCTCCTGATCGCGCTGCTGGGCCTGACCCTCGTGGCGCTGCTCGGATGGTCCACCGGCAGGCCCGCGCCCGCGTCCGCCGCGGACGTGCCGACCTTCCGCATCGGCGGCGTCCCGCCGGGAGGCGAGGCATGAGGCCGTTCGACTTCCCGCAGCGGGCCACGGAGGCTGCGGCCGGCGTGCTCGCCGGCGAGGACAGCAGCCGCCGCGACTTCCTGACCCGGGTGGCCGTCTTCGGCGCGGCCTTCGCCGCCCGCCCGCTGCACTCCGTGCTGCGCCCCGAGCCGGCCTCGGCGAGCTGCCCCGGGCCGGGCGGATGTGGCGGCTACAGCGTCTTCTGCTGCTCGCTCAACAAGTTCGGCAACAACGACTGCCCCGACGGCACCGCCGTGGGCGGCTGGTGGTTCGCCAACGTCTCGACGTTCACCTGTGCGACCGGCAAGCGCTTCTACCTCGACTGCGTCGGCTACTGCCGCGAGGACTGCGGCGCGTGCGAGTGCTACCAAGGGTCCCGCGTGTGCTGCAACAACGGGTACACGAACTGCGGGCGCGGCGGCCTCCTGCACTGCCGGATCGTGCGCTGCGACACGAACCCCTCCCTGCTGTGGCCCGAGTGCACCGCCACCGGCACCCAGGACCAGAACACCTGCAGTCACGGGAACGACTGCGTCGGCGGGAGCAAGTGCGTCTGATGACCTGGGTCGCCGCCGCGCTCACGATCCTGGCCGGGGTGCTGACCCTGTTCGTGCTGGGCCTCCTGCGGGCTCAGGGCGACCTGATGCAGCGGGTGGCCGAGCTCGAGCGCTCGTCCCGCACGCTGGCACCCGGCGTCGTGCCCGCGCCGGACACGATCGCCCGGCCCGCGGTGGCCGCGATCGAGGGCCTCGACGCCGCGCTGGAGCCCTACCGGGTGGAGGTCGGCGAGATCCCGACCTCCTACCTGCTGCTGGCGTTCCTCAGCACGACCTGCCTCACCTGCCTGGACATCTGGCGCGACATCATCGACGCCGGTGAGGACGCCGCCCGGGTCGTGGCCGGCGACGACGTCGCCACGGTCATGATCGTGCTCAAGGGCCGGGAGTACGAGAGCCTGGCCAAGGCCACGGCGCTGGCGGCGGCGACCCCGGTCCCCGTCGTCTTCTCCGGCCGGGCCTGGACCGAGCTGGAGGTGCCCGGTTCGCCCTACTTCGCCCTGCTCGCCACCGGCGACCAGCGGGTCGTAGGGGCCGGCTCGGCCCAGGGCTGGGCGCAGCTCCGGTCGCTCGCCACCGACGGGATGATGGAGATCGCCTTCGCCCGCGACCCGCAGTCCAACGGGCGGCGCGGCTACCGCAGCATCATCGAGCGCGAGGACGAGGAGCTGCGGCGGGCCGGGATCCACCCCGGCCATCCCAGCCTCCACGCGCCGCCGATGCGACGCCCGGAGGAGCCGCGACGATGAGCACCACGCTGTCGGACTTCGGCATCGAGCTGACGTTGCCGCAGGGCTGGTACGGGGAGATCTTCCGCACCACCGACGGGGTCGACGACAGCGGGCCGATCGTCCACTTCGCCAACTCGCCGCTCATCCTGGGCGAGCGGTCCGGCTACGCAGGCCCGGCGCGCCAGACCATGCGCCCGGGCGACGCCATCGTCTGCGTGTGGAACATGCCGTCGCTCCCCCACATCGTGGCCATGGGCGGCGAGCGCGTGAGCCCGAACCGCGGCTGGGACCTGCTCGACGCGAGCGACACCACCTTCGAGGGCACCGGCCCCGACCGGTCGAACCTGCGCAAGACGATCCTGGTCGGCGAGCGGGTGTTCGACCTCGTCGCCTTCTTCGGGGCGCGCCCGGCCCCGTTCCGGCTGGTGCGCGAGGTCGAGGGCGTCCTGGCCACGGTGCGGATCGACGTGGCGGCCGGTCCCCGCGGCAACCGTCTGGAGCAGTACTTCAGCTCGAACGAGGCCGTGCGCATCCACAAGGAGGTGCGCCGGCAGCTGTTCGACATCGCGGCCCCTCACATGACGCCGGAGGAACAGGCCGCCCACAAGGCTGCGTTCCCCGACGGCATCTGAGGTGGACCAAGCGCGTCAGATCCTGGCGGCGACCGCGCTCGCCCTCGCGGTGCTGGCCGCCGTGCGCGCCTCCTGGTCGCCGTGAGGGCAGTCGATGCTGGGAAGCATCACCTCGCTCGGGGAGCGAAGCCGCGGCCGCCACTGGGTGGTGACATATGCCTGGTTCGTCATCGGCGCGCTCGCGGGCGGGGTGGTGCTGGCCGGCGCGCTCGTCGCCGTCCGGGCGCTGGGCAGCCTGCTGCCCGCGGGCGTCGCCCTGGCGGTCGGGATCCTGGCCGCCGTGGTGCTGGTGGCCGCGGCCGCCCTGGGCCGCACCCCGCCGTCGCTGGAGCGCCAGGTCGACCACCGCTGGCTGGACGAGTTCCGGGGCTGGGTCGTGGGCGCCGGGTTCGGCTTCCAGCTCGGCACCGGGGTCATGACCCGCATCCCCTCGTTCGCCCTCTACCTCCTGTTCCTGTGCGCGCTGCTCGGGGCGGCGTGGCCGGCGCTGGTCGTGGCCGGCATCCTCTACGGCGCCCTGCGCGGCCTGGCCGCCGCGCCCGGCGGCCTGGTCCGGCGCCCGCCCGATCTGCAGCGCCTCTCCCACATGATCGCCCGCTCCGAGTCGGTCGCCACCAAGCTGGGGCGGGCGACCGACGTGGCCGCGGCCGTGTGCGTGCTGGCCGTGCTGCTGCTGGCCCCGCTCTGATCAGCCGGCCGCCCGGGGCGGCTCGAACGGTCCGACCGAGACCGCCATCGGCTCCCCGGCGCCGGTGCAGAGCGGCGACGCCTGCACCGACGGCGCGGCCCCGCCGATGCGGTCGGCGTGACCGGGCAGGGTGACCACGAAGTACAGGCGGTTGTCGAACGCGCCGCACCAGTTGACGACGCGCAGGACGGCCTGGGCCTCCGCCCCCGGAGCGACCTGGACGGTGGGCCAGCCGGCGGGCGTCGCCGCGTTCGTCCGCCGCCAGGCGGGATCGGCCTGGTTCGTCGTGGCGGGGAGCGGGGTGGCGGACGTGTCCACCGGCTGGACCAGCGGCGCACCCGACAGGGTGCAGGCCGCGGCGCCGACGTTGCGGACGGTCAGGGTGCCGGACAGGGCGCCGCTGCTCTCGGACAGCGCCACCTGGGCCTGGAGGTCCGACGGCTGGCACGTGCCCGCCGCGGTGCGGCTGAGCCCGGCCGTGGCACGGGACGGCACGACCAGCCGATCGAGCTGGGCCTGGGCGGCCGCCCTGGTCTCGGCGCTCGGTGCCACGAAGCCGCCGCCGAAGAAGGTCACCACGTCGATGTTCCAGCCGTCGACCTCGGCGGCGAGCCGCTCGGCGTAGACGTCGTCGGGCTGGCCCTCCAGGCCGCCGGGCTGGGCGTCGTCGAGGCTCAGCGGGAGCTCCGACGGCGGGAAGAGGCCGTTGGCCCGGGACACGTCGGTCGCGGGACTCACCATGGCGAACAGCACGACGTCGCCGTCCTGGAGCGTCGCCACCGTGTCCCACGGCACGTTCCCGGCCTGGGTGCCGGGACCGAGCGGCACGTTGGCCGCCGTCGCCGCCGCGCTCGTCTGCACCGTCTGCCAGCCGGAGGCGGGCTCGAAGTAGGGGGACGCGGCATCGTCGGGCTGGGCGGTGGACGCCCGCACGTCGGCATCGTCGCCGGAGCTGTCGCCGGCCAGGCGCACCGCCCCGCCGGCGAGGGCGGCCACAGCCAGCACGCCGAGCACGACCGTGCCCCGGCGCCGGAGGCGCCGACGACGCTGCCGCCGGGCCACGTCCTCCCGCACCTGCTGCGGGTCGGCCTCGACATCGAAGGCCGCGGCGGCGTCGAGGCGTTCACGAAGGAGGGAGTCGGCATCGCTCACTGTGCGCTCCTCGGGGTGTTGTCCACGGTCAGCGCGGCCAGGAGGCTGCCCCGCGCCTTGTGGAGGGCGTTCTTGACCGCGCTCTCGCCGATGCCCAGCACGTCGCCGATCGAGCTGACGGGCTGGTCCAGGTAGTAGTGCAGGACCACGACCTGGCGTTGCCGCGGGGGCAGGGACCGGACCGCGGCGCGCAGGTCGAGCAGCTGGGAGCCCAGCGCGTCGGTGTCCGGGCCTTCGGCCTCGGGCCTGGTGCCGAGCTCGCCGGCCCGCTCGCGGCGCCGGGCGGCCTTGCGGGCGTGGCTCCGGCGCTGGTTGAACGCCGTGGTCACCACCCAGGGCCCCAGGTGCTCGATGCGCCGGCCCTTGCGGACCTGCTCCATGGCGCGCGCCAGTGCTTCCTGCACCGCGTCCTCTGCACCCTCCAGCGTCCCCGAGAACAGGGCGACCGCCCGGACGAGCCGCACGTAGTCGTGCTCGACCAGCCGATCGAGGTCCTCTGCGAAGTCATGGTCACCTGCCATGGCAGCCTCATCACCTAGGACGCCTGACCGGGACGCGGGGTTAGCCGACCCGCCGAGAATCCTTCCCTGCGGGAGCGCAGTTGACCAGCGCGGTCACGCGGGTGTGAGCGCGGGGCCGAGCAGGTCGGCCATGTTCTGGTAATAGAAGCGCTGCTGGGCCGCGTCGGAGACGTCCGGCATGGCCTCCTCGAACTTGGCCAGCGGGTCGCGGCCGCCCTCGGGGTGGGGGTAGTCGGTCGAGAACATGAACAGGTCGTCCCCGGCCTGCTCGATCATCCAGCCCACCGGCTCGCCCGCGAACGGCGTGAACCACAGGTGCTGGTGGACGTACTCCGAGGGCTTGTGGGCCAGCTCGGTCAGCGGAGCCTCGGTGCGGCGGAAGGCACGCTGGGCGTAGTCGATCTGGTGCATCCAGGACACGACCCAGCTCGCACCCTCCTCGATGACGCCGCCGCGCAGGTCGGGGAAGCGGTCGAACACGCCGTCGAGGATCAGCGCGCCGAGGAACAGTGCGGGCGAGTTGGAGATGGCCAGGAAG
>DATBGF010000186.1:0-2664 GCA_036558145.1 Acidimicrobiales bacterium | reverse complement strand
CCCCGGCCGTCGTTGCCGACGGCGTAGCGCACGACCCGGTCGTTCTGGGAGTCGGCCACCAGCAGCGTCCCGTCGGGGGCGAACTCGACGCCCACCGGGAACTCGAACTGGTCGAGCGCCGAGCCCCGGGTCCCGAAGCGGGTGACGAAGTCGCCGTCCGGGCCGAACACCACGATCTCGTGGCCCTCGCGGTTGGCCACGAACGCCCGCCCGGTGGACGGCTCGATGGCCACGTCCCAGGGGAAGTTGAGCGACCCGGGCTCGGTGGCCGTGCCCCGGAAGCCGAACGTGAGGTGGCCGGTGCCGTCGGGGTTCACCCGCATGGCCCGCATGTTCCAGTGGTCGATCACGTACAGCCGGCCCAGCTGGTCGACGGTGAGGCCCCGCGGGAAGTTCACGCCCGTGGCCGTGGGGGGCGTGCCCAGCAGGCGCCGGCCCGGGGTGCCGTCGGGGGCGAACTCCTTGACCGAGTAGTCCCACTCGTCGGACACCACGATCGTCCCGTCCGGCGCCAGGGTCACGCCCCGAGGATCGGTGAAGGCGTCGGGCCCGCCGATCTGGCCGGCGGAGATGCCCTGGTCGGTGAACACGTTGACCCGTTCGCCGCCGGCGTCGGTCACGTACACCAGCCCGCCGGGCGAGACCACGATGCCCCGCGGGTCGCCGGTGAACTGGCCCGGCCCGAGGCCCTGGCGGCCGAAGCGCCGCACCTCGTCGCCCTCGGGCGTGAACACCACGACCTGGCGCTGGCGGGCGTTGACCACGAACAGCTGGCCGGTGGTCGGGCTGATGTCGACCTGGCGGGGATGGTCGAGCACGCCGTTGCCCGCGAACTGCCGCAGGTACTGGCCGGCGCGGCTGAACACCTGGATCCGGTTGGTGTCGTCCACCACGTAGACGACCTCGGCCGGGTCGCCGCGCGAGGGCGCGCCGGGGCCCACCGCGATGCCGTAGGGCCGCGTGAGCTGGCCGTTGCCGGTGCCGGTGGTGCCGAACGTGCTCAGCACGTTCAGGTCGCCGTCGAGGTGCACGACCTGGTTGCGGCCGGTGTCGGCCACCCAGACGTCGCCGCCCGAGTCGACGTCCAGGGCCCGGGCCGCGCCCAGGTCGAAGCCGCTGTCCGCGTCGATGCGGTCGACCACCTGGCCGCTGGCCCGGTCCAGGGCCATGACCTGGAAGTTGCCCGGGTCGACCACGTAATAGCGGTCAGCGGTGGACTCCACGTCGACCGGGTAGGCGTCGGCCGCGCCGTTGCCGATGATGTCGCGCACGTAGCGCAGCTCGGGGTTGACCGGCGGCGGCGGGTCGCCGGGGAAGGCGAAGCGCACGACGCGGTCGTGGTGGGTGTCGGCCACGTACAGCCGGCTGGCCTCGTCCACGTACAGCGCGGCCGGGCCGTCGAACCCCTGGCGCAGCAGGCCGGTCAGGTTGCCCGCGGCGTCGAGCACCCGGACCTGGTCGTTGCCGGTCTCGGCCACGTAGATGCGGCCCTGGCGGTCGGCGGCCACGCCCTCGGCGCCCGACAGGCCCCTGGTCACGACCCCGCCCCAGGTTATCGACGGGGCGCGGGGGTCGGCGTGCAGGCGCACCACCCGGCCGTTGCCGGTGTCGGCCACGAGCACGTCGTTCGTCACCGGATCCACCGTGATGCCCCGCGGCTCGCGGAACTGGCCCTCTCCTGTGCCCTCGGTCCCGAACGCGGCGATGGGCGTGCGGGTGGCCACGTCGTAGGCCACCACCCGGTCGTTGCGGGTGTCGGCCACCCAGGCGGTGCGGTCGCTGGTCCGCATGGTGATCGCATGCGGCCAGTCGAACTGGTTGACGGCGGTGCCGAAGCTGCCGATGCGGGCCAGGCCGGTGCAGTCCCGGCGCAGCACCTGGAGGCGGTTCTGCTTGGTGTCGGCGATCCACACCTCGCCGCTCACCGGGTCCACCGCCAGGCCCCGGGGCCAGTTGAAGCCGCCGATCTCGGCGAAGCCCCGCTCCCCGCACGCCCCCAGCAGCTCGCCGGTCCCGGCGTCGAAGCGCACGAAGCGCTGGTTCACGGTGTCGACGGCCAGCAGCTCGCCACCGTCGACCGCCATGCCCCGCACCTGGTTGAACACCGCGGTGGACTCCAGCGGGGGCACGTGGTCGCCGATCGTCTGGGCGAGCTGCCACCCGGTGGCCGTCCGGTCGAAGCGCTGGAGCGTCGTGCCCCACAGGTCCGCGCCCCACACGTCCCCGTCGGCCGCCACCGCCACCCGCCGCAGCGCGGTGAACGTGCCGCCCAGCGTCGCCACGTGGGCGCCCGCCTTGGTGAACACCTGGACGCGGTTGTTGTTGGAGTCGGCGACGTAGACCCGCTCCTCGCCGCTGACCGGGTCGACCCGCACGGTCACGCCGTAGGGGTTGCGGAACTGGCCGTCGGCCTCGCCCCGGGTGCCGAAGGTGCCCAGGCAGGCGCCGGCCACCGACATCTTGAGGATGTTGTTGTTGGTGTAGTTGGCGATGTAGAGGTTGTTGGCCGAGTCGGCGGCGACGTCGCGCACCTCGCTGAACGCGCAGCCGGTCGTCTGGCCGATGATGCGCACCTGCGTGCCGGTGAGGTTGAAGACCCGCACCTTCTTCTTGGCGCCGTCGGCCACGTACACGCGATCGTTGGCGATCGACAGGCCGATGGCC
>DATBGF010000185.1:0-6660 GCA_036558145.1 Acidimicrobiales bacterium | reverse complement strand
CATCTCGGCCGGCGGGCCCTCGGCGATCTTGCGCCCGAAGTCGAGGACGACGATGTGGTCGGAGATCGCCATGACCATGGCCATGTGGTGCTCCACGAGCAGGATCGTGAGGTCGAACTGGTCGCGGATGGACCGGATCGTCTCGCCCAGCTCGTCGACCTCGCTGTGGGTCAGGCCGTTGGCCGGCTCGTCCAGCATCAGCAGCTTGGGCTGGGTGGCGAGGCCGCGGGCGAACTCGATGCGCTTGAGCGTTCCGAACGGCAGGCCGGCCACCGGCCTGTGGGCCAGAGCGGCCAGATCGAGGCGCTCCAGCAGCTCCAGGCACTGCCGGCGCAGCTTGCGCTCCTCGCGGGCGGCGCCGAGGCGCAGCATCGAGCGGCCGAAGCCGACCTCGCCGTGCGAGTGCGCCCCGGTCATCACGTTCTCCAGCACGGTGAGCGCGGGAAACAGGGCGACGTTCTGGAACGTGCGGGCCAGGCCCAGCCGCACGATCTTGTGCGCCGGCGTGGCGAGCAGGTTCTTGCCGTCGAAGTCCACCGTGCCGCTGTTGGGCTGGTACAGCCGGCTCAGCACGTTGAAGAGCGTCGTCTTGCCCGCGCCGTTGGGGCCGATCAGGGCGCAGATGCCGCCCGGTTCCACGGTGAACGTGAGGTCGTCGAGGGCCACGACGCCCCCGAAGCGCACACCCACGTTGTTGACGGTCAGCAGTGACACGCGCCCTCTCGTCCCCCGGCCCAACTGAACACCGGGTGCCCCCTCGGTACCCAGGTGCATTCCAGGTCGTAGCTGCGTCGCACGGACCGCCACCTTGCGGCCGAAACGGTTGTCTGACAGTCAAGCACAACCGACACACAAGGGCGATACACAAGATGCCCTCAGCGGCCCGTTCCCAGCGCGCCGACCCTAGCCGCTGACGAGGGCTCCCAAGCGCATGAGGTCCAGGCCCGCCAGCGACGCGACGACGAGGTCGGCCGTCGAGAAATCGAGGCCCGCGGTCATCGGTCCCGGGACCGCGACGACCGCCATCCCTGCGGCCCGTGCCGCCAGCACGCCGTTGGGCGAGTCCTCCAGCGCCACGCAGCGTTGCGGCGGCTGCCCGACGGCTTCGGCCGCGGCCAGGAACAGGTCCGGCGCGGGCTTGCTGCGCCGGCGGTCGTGGCCGACGGTGTCGGACGTGACCACCGCGGCGAACCGGTCCCGCAGGCCCAGGCGCTCGAGGTGGGGCACCACCCACTCGGCCGAGGACGAGGACGCCACCGCGCACGCCACGCCCGCAGCGTTCGCCGCGTCGAGCAGCTCGGCCACCCCCGCGCAGGGCGGCAGGGTGACGAGGACCGCGAGCCGGGCGGCCTCCCGCTGCTCGACCAGCGCCTCCCGGTCCACGGGACGTCCGAGGCGCTCGGTCAGCATGTCGGTCCAGTGCGGATGGTTGGCCGTGCCCAGGATCGCCTGCCACTCCGCCCGGTCGAGGTCCGCGCCGTGTGCGTGGAAGATGTCCACGACCGCGTCGTAGGTGCAGCTCTCGGTGTCGAGGATGAGGCCGTCGAAGTCGAAGACCAGCGCGCCCGGCAACCTCATGCGCCCGTTGTGGGGTGCTCGGCGGCCCAGGCCACGAGGGCGTCGACAAGTCCGTCGATGGTGTGGACCTCGGCCTCCACGTCCACGACCAGCCCGTGCTGGCGCGCCGTCGCCGCCGTCACCGGACCGATGGCCGCCACCACCGGCGGCAGCGCGCGGCCGCCGGCCGCGGCCAGGAGGTTGGACACAGTCGACGACGACGTGAACGTCACGATCTCGGCCTCGGCCAGCGCGGCCGCCTGGGCGTCGGACAGCGGGACCGGCTCGCTGCGGTAGGCGTCCACCACGTCCACGTCCCAGCCCCGCGCCGCGAGGCCCGCGGGCAGGACGTCCCGGGCCACCGCCGCCCGCACCAGCAGCACCCTGCCCCGGCCTGGAGCGGGCGGGTCGGGGAAGGCGTCGAGGAGCGACTCGGCCACATACCGGGGCGGCACCAGGTCGGGGACCAGGCGGGCGCCGGCCAGCGCGGCGGCGGTGCCGGGGCCGATCGTGGCCAGCCGCACCCCGCCGAGGGCGCGGGCGTCGCGGCCGGCGCGCTCCAGCGCGTCGAGCAGGCGCCGGGCCCCGTTGGGCGAGGTCAGCACGAGCCAGTCGTAGTCCCCCAGCCGCTCGACCGCGCCGGCCAGGGCCGCTCCGCCGTCCTCGGGGTCGACGATCTCGATGGCGGGCACCTCGACCGTGGCCGCCCCCAGCGCCGCCAGGCGCCCGACCAGCTCGCCGGCCTGGGCCCGGGCGCGGGTCACGACCACGCGCCGGCCGAGCAGCGGCCGGTTCTCGAACCAGGCGAAGTCGCACGCGGCCACGTCGCCCACCACGATGGTCGCGGGCGAGCCCACGTCGGCGGCGCCGATGGTCGCCAGCGTGGCCCGGACCGTCCGCTGCTCCGGCCGGGTGCCCCACTGGGTCGCCGCCACCGGGGTGTCCGGCGGGCGGCCGCCGGCCATCAGCGCCTCGGCGATGCGCCCGATGCGGGCCACCCCCATGAGGATGACGATCGTGCCGCCGACCCGGGCCACGGCCTCCCAGTCGACGGTGCCGTCCTCGCCCACGGACGGGTCCTCGTGGCCGGTGACGATGGTGACGCTGGTCGACGAGTGGCGCAGCGTCACCGGGATCCCGGCGTAGGCCGGCACCGCGATGGCCGAGGAGATGCCGGGCACGACCTCGAAGGGCACGCCGGCGGCGGCCAGCGCGGCCAGCTCCTCGCCGCCCCGGGCGAACACGAAAGGGTCGCCGCCCTTGAGCCGCACGACCGTCTCGCCCTTGCGGCCCCGCTCGACCAGCAGGGCGTTGATGTCGTCCTGCTCCAGGCGCACCTGGCCGGGCGCCTTGCCCACGTCGATGCGCTCGGCGCCCTCGGGCGCGAGGTCCAGCAGCGACTCCTGCGACAGGCGGTCGTAGATCACGACGTCGGCGCGGCGCAGGACCTCCAGGCCACGCACGGTCAGCAGCCCGGGATCGCCCGGGCCGGCACCCACGAGATGAACCGTCATGGGGGCGCTACGCCCCGCCCAACAGCTCCGCCCCACCCTGCTCGTCGAGCAGATTGCGGGCGACCGACCGGCCCAGCGCGGCACCGGCGGCCGCCGGTCCCGACAGCTCGTGGCGCACCACCCGGGACCCGTCCACGGTGGCGATCAGGCCCCGGATCCACACGCTGTCGCCGGCGAGCGTGGCGTGCGCGGCGGCGGGCAGCGAGCAGTCGCCGCCCAGCTCGGCCAGGAAGCCGCGCTCGGCGTCCACGGCCCGGCGCGAGGGACCGTGCTCGATGCGCTCCAGGGCGCAGCGCACCTCGTCGTCGTCCGCCCGGCACTCCACGGCCAGGGCGGCCTGGCCCACCTGGGGGATCATCACGTCGACGTCGAGCCGTTCGGCGATGCGCTCGCCCCAGCCCAGCCGGTCGAGGGCGGCCGCGGCCACCACCACCGCGTCCACGCCGTCGTGGCCCGCCCGGTTGACCCGGGTGTCCATATTGCCCCGCAGCCCCTCGAAGCGGAGGTCCGGGCGCACATGGGCGAGTTGCGCCCGGCGCCGCAGCGAGCCGGTGGCGACCACGGCCCCTTCGGCCAGGTCGACCAGGGAGGCGCCCACCAGGGCGTCGCGCACGTCGGCCCGTTCCGGCACCGCCGCGATCACCAGGCCGTCGGGCGTGGCCGAGGGCAGGTCCTTGGCCGAGTGGACCGCGAGGTGGGCGTGGCCCTCCAGCACCGCGGCCTGGACCTCCTTGACGAAGACGCCCTTGCCGCCCAGCTCCCAAATGGGCACGTCACGCCGCAGGTCGCCGCCGGTCTCGATGACGACCACCTCGACGTCGAGGTCCGGCGCGGCCTTGCGCAGCAGCCCGGCCACGTGGTCGGCCTGCCAGCGGGCGAGGGCCGAGCCCCGGGTGGCGACCCGGAGCTTCACGGTTGTCCGGCCAAGGGGCAAGGGCCTGTCCTACATGCCCGGTGTGCGGATCTCCGAGCCAGGGGCGTCGCTCGGCGTGCCGGGCCGACGCAGGAACCCACCAGCGGTTTCAATGTCGGCCCGGTGCGGCGAGCGGCGTCATCTGGCTCGGAGAGGCGTGCGCCATGACATGCAGGACAGGCCCTAGCCTCACCCCCCGATGGCGACGATCGGCCCCTCGCCCCGCGAGAAACCGCTGAGCTACCCGGGCCAGACGCCGCGCACGTCGGGCCTGATGACCGGCACGACCTTCCTCTCCTTCGAGCGCCTGCGCGCCCGCCGGCTGGCCCAGGCCCGGGTGGTGCTGGGCGACGACCGGCCCGCGGCACTGTCCGGGGTCACGTCCCGGTGCACGCTCGGCTACGCGCTGCTCGTGCTCAACGCCGTGCCCATCGAGGCCCGGGTCCCGGTGCTGGCGGTGGGGTCCAACGCCTCGATCTCCCAGATGGAGCACAAGTTCGCCACCGCCGGCATCTCGTCGGTCATGCCCCTCACCTGGGCCCAGGTCACCGGGGTGCGGGTGGGCGTCGCCGCCATGATCTCGCGCTGGGGCTACGTGCCCGCGGCGCCGGTGTTCGAGCCCGGGGTGACGAGCCGCCTGGCGCTGAACTGGCTCGACCCCGAGCAGCTGGAGGCCCTGGACGAGACCGAGCTCGGCTACGACCGGCGCCTCGTGGTCGACGGCGACGGCACCCGCGTGGAGCTGGAGTCGGGCGAGCGGCTGGCGGGCTGTGGCATCTACGTGCCCCGGCGCGGCGTCCTGGCCGAGCCCGAGGGCAAGCCCATGGACCTGCCCCGCGAGCAGCGCCAGCTCATCGAGACGCTCATCGCCCGGGCCGGTCGCCCGCTGCGCCGCCTCGCGGGCGACGCCGACGCCTTCGTGGCCGCGGCCGCCGACCGCCAGAAGCGGGCGGCGCTGAGCGAGATGCTGCTGAGCTGCGACGCGGTGCCGGTCGTCACCTCGTCGGGCCCGACCCGGCCGGGCGACCCGGAGACCTACGGCGCGGCCCGCGCCGGCCTGCCGCCGCCCGGCGACGCGGCGGGCGCGCTGCGGGTGGCGCCGTCACCGGACGAGATCGACCGGCGCGGCGAGCCCACCGTGGCCGTCTCCCCCGCCTGCTGGGACGAGCTCGGCCGGCCGAGCCACGTCGTCGTGCACTCGTGCATGGACCCGATGGCCCCGGCCGCGGTGGGGCGGGTGGTCGAGGTGGACACCGACGAGGTCCTGGTCGACCAGGCCATCCGCAACGGGATCGGCGTCGAGATCGGCGAGCACGTGACGCTGGAACCGGCCAGCGTCGTCGAGAACCACGTGGCCGACCTGCTGCTGAGCACGCCCCACTCGCTGCTGTGCCGGGTGCAGCAGGCCGAGCTGGTCACCTCCGAGCGGCGGGCCGCCCTGCTGAGCCGCCTGGCGCTGGAGCTGATCGGCATCGAGTCCGGTGACCGGGTCGTGGTCGAGGGCCTGCCGGCCGAGCCCGGCGGCAAGCTCCGGACCGTGACCGTCCGGGCCTTCGAGGCGCCGGGCGAGACCCTCGACCGGCGCGAGCGGCTGGGCGGCGGCGGGTTCCAGCACCGCTTCCCCGCGGCCCGGGACGCGCTGGGCGTCTACCCCGACCTGCCCGGGATCTTCATCGACCGGGCGCTGCGCAGCGAGCTCGGCCTGGCCCAGCCCCAGCTGGCCGTGGTGCGGGTGCGGGCCAGCCGCAAGGACCAGGTCACCAAGGAGACCCGGGAGATGCTCCTGGTGGTGGTCCTGGCGTTCATCGGCCTGCTCCAGGTCGTGGACGTCGGCTGGACCTGGGTCGCGTTCGTGCTGCTGACGGCGATGATCGTCCTCGGCATCGTCGGCATGCGCCTGCGCAGCCGGTTGCGAGAGGTCTAGGTCTACGCGCCGGTGCGGGCCAGGCGGACCAGCCGGTGGTCCGGCGTGAACAGCTTGCGGGTCAGGCCGAGGCCGATGAGCACGACGTTGGTGGCCACGCACCCCAGGATCAGGTACATGATCGCCGCCTGGACCAGCACGGCGTCGACCGGGTCGGCGCCCGCCAGGATCAGGCCGGTCATGGCGCCGGGCAGGAACACCAGGCCCACGGCCTTGGTGCTCTCGATCTGGGACGTCAGCGCGGTGCGCAGGGCGGAGCGCACGAACGGCTTGGACGCGTCCTGCCAGGGCTGGCCCAGGGCCAGGCGGGCCTCGACCTCGGGCCGGCGGTCGGCCAGCTCGCCCAGGATGCGGCGTGACGCCACCACGATGCTGCCGATCGAGTTGCCGATCATCATCCCCGCGATGGGCACGACCGCCCGCCCCACCACCGGGTACATGCCCAGCCCGAACACCACGAACAGGCTCAGCGCCGCCGACGCCGCGGTCGCGGTCAGGGTCAGGCGCATGATGCCGGGCACCTCGGGCGCCCGCCGCCGGGCGGTGAACGACGCCACGCCCAGCATGACGACGACCCACACCCAGGCCCAGATGATCGGGGTGTCCGGGTCCACGATGTAGAGCAGCACGTAGCCGACAGCCAGGAGCTGGACCAGCGCCCGCCCGGTGGCCCACAGCATGTCCCGCTCCAGGCGCAGGCCCTGCCACATGGACAGCCCCACGGCCACGGCCACCAGGATCAGCGACAGCGC
>DATBGF010000184.1:0-4201 GCA_036558145.1 Acidimicrobiales bacterium | reverse complement strand
GCAGGCCCTGCCAGAACGACAGGCCCACGGCCACGGCCACCAGGATCAGCGACAGCCCGAGGCCGGCCCATCCGATCGCTGACGTGCTCATTCCTGCACCTCCCCTGCCAGGAACTTCTCGCGGCTCTCGCCCAGGGCGACACGGCCCGCGATCAGGACGACGGTCTCGTCGGACAGGCGCTCGCACTGGTCGAGGTCGTGGGTGACCCAGACCAGCGGGCGGCCCTCGTCGGCCAGGGTGCGGGCGGTGCGCTCCAGGCGCAGCCGGGCGTCGCGGTCGAGCGCGGCCGTGGGCTCGTCCATGAGCAGTGCCTCGGGGTGGGTCACGAGCGTGCGGGCCAGGCACATGCGCTGGGCCTCGCCGCCCGACAGCTCGTCGGCCGCCCGGTCGAGGAACTCGGGCCCGAGGTCCGCGCTGCGCAGGGCGGCCACGTAGTCGTCGTCACCACCCTCGGGATCGGGATCGGCCACGGCCAGGTTGTCCCGGACGGTGCCGGGGAAGGGCGCCGGCCGCTGGAACACCATGCCCACCTGCCGGCGCAGGACCAGCGGGTCGAGCGAGTCGAGCGGCTCGCCCCGGAAGCGGATCTCGCCCTCGCTCGGGACCTCCAGCCGGTTGAGCAGCCGAAGGAGCATCGACTTGCCCGCGCCCGACGGGCCGACCACCACGGTGATCCCGGTACCGGAGATGGTCAGGTCGACGTGGTCGAGCGCGATGGCGTCACCGAACCGCAGGCACACGCCGCTGAGCTCGAACAGCGGCGTGGCCACGTCAGTTCTGTGAGCGGGCGGCGTGGTCGTGGTGCACGCCGTTGCCGCTGACCGACGGCGTGTCCTCCACCCGGGGGCCGCCGGGCGGGGCGTCGCCGAGGGCGGTGCGCACTCGCTCACCGGTGCGGGAGAACTTGAGGATGCAGTAGACGGCCCGCACGCCGTCCCGCCAGCCGATCTTCTTGCCCTCGGCGTAGGTGCGGCCGTTGTAGCTGATCCCCAGCTCGTAGACCCGCCAGTCGGCCCGGGCCACCTTGGCGGTGACCTCGGGCTCGAAGCCGAACCGGTCCTCCTCGATGACCACCGACTGGATCACCTCGCGGCGGAAGGCCTTGTAGCAGGTCTCCATGTCCGTGAGGTTCAGGTTGGTGAACATGTTGGACAGCGTGGTCAGGAAGCGGTTGCCCACCGAGTGCCAGTAGTAGAGGACCCGGTGGGGCCGGCTGGAGATGAAGCGGGAGCCGTAGACCACGTCGGCCAGGTCGTCGTCGAGCGGCTGGACCAGCGCGCCGTACTCGGCCGGGTCGTACTCGAGGTCGGCGTCCTGCACGATCACGTAGGGCGCCGTGGCCTCGGTGAAGCCGCGGCGCAGCGCCGCCCCCTTGCCCTGGTTGTAGGGCTGGAGGTGGACCCGGACCCGGGGGTCGCCCATCTCGGCGAGGATGTCGCGGGTGCCGTCGGTCGAGCCGTCGTCGACGATGATGACCTCGGCGGTCCACGGCGAGGCCAGGACCTGGCCCACGACGGTGGAGATCGTGGCCCGCTCGTTGTAGCAGGGGATCACGACCGACAGGCAGGGATGAGGTTCAGCCACGGTCCCGGGATCGTAGTGGCTGGGCGCCGCCGAAGATCCGGTTGACACCGTGCGCCCGCTCCCGCTTACTGCGAGTACAACACAATGCGTAGTAGGGGGACCACGCTATGACGGACTTGCTGGCGCGTCCGGACGAGCCCACGCCGCTCGGGCCGGACCGGCCCCCCGAGACCCCCGCTCCCCCGTCCGGCACCGTCGCCCTCGGCCCCCTGGTGCTGGCCTGCCTGTCGGCCGCCGCCGGGATCATCCACCTGGTGCTGGCCCCCTCGCACTTCGGCGAGTCGACCGTCGAGGGCGCCGGCTTCCTGGTGGCGGGCTGGGTGCAGCTCGCCCTGGCCGTGGCGCTGGTCCGGGCCGAGGTGCCGCGCCGCCCCGTGGCGATGACGGTAGCGGTCGTCAACGGCGCGCTGATCGTCCTGTGGGCCCTGAGCCGCACGACCGGCCTGCCGTTCGCCGGCTCGCACGCCGGCGACGCCGCCTCGGCCACGCTGGTCGACGGCACCGCGGTGGCGTTCGAGGCCGTCCTCCTGTTCGGTGCGCTGGCGCTCCTGTGGCGGCCGGCGGCCGTGACCCGGCAACGGGCGGGCCGGGGGGCGGCGCTGGCGGTCCCGGTGGTGGTCATGGCGCTGACCAGCGCGGTGATCGCCTCGCCCTCGGCCCGCGATCACGCGCACGGCCAGGGGGGCACCCAGGCCATGGGCGAGATGGCCGGGATGGACCACGGCCACGATCCCGCGGCGCCGGCCGACGACAAGGGCCTGTCCCTGCTCAGGAACGGGCACGAGCACGGCACGCCGGCGGCGCCGGTCGAGCTGGACGACGCCACCCAGGCCCAGCTGGACGGCGAGCTGGCCGTCTCCCGCACGCTGATCGACCGCTTCCCGACCGTGGCCGTGGCCGAGGCGGCCGGGTACACCCGGGTCGGGCCGTTCCTGCCCGGGCTGGGCGCCCACTTCATCCCGCCCGACGGCACCTACGTGGACGGGACCATGCAGGAGGCCGAGCTGCTCTCGCCGCTGCTGGTGTTCGACGGCGCCGAGCCCGGCTCCCACCTGGCCGGGTTCATGTACGTGGCGGTGAACTCGGCGACCGTGCCCGAGGGCTTCGCCGGTCCCAACGACCACTGGCACTACCACGAGAACGTGTGCCTCGTGCCCCGGCCCCAGGGCGGCTTCGACACCCCCTTCGTCGCCGACCAGAACGTGACCGAGGAGATGTGCACGACCGTCGGCGGCCGCTGGCAGCCGCTGATCCAGCACATGGTGCACCTGTGGGTCGTGCCCGGCTACGAGAGCTCCGAGGGCATGTTCTCGGACATCAACCCTGCGCTCAGCTGCCCCGACGGCACCTACTACCAGGTCGACTGGAGCCAGATGGGCAACCGGACCAGTGCCTGCCTGAACCCCTAGGACGTGCCGAACGTCATAGGGGTCCATTCGTCCCCGTGAGCCGGGGATCCATAGCATCGGGCTTGTGACGGACCAGCCCGACCTCGACGACTGGCGGGCCCTGGCGGCCAAGGACCTCCGGGGCGCCGACCCCGACACCCTGATCTGGCGCACGCCCGAGGGCATCGACGTCAAGCCGCTCTACACGGCGGCCGACCTGGCCGGGGTCGAGGGCCTCGACTCGCTGCCGGGCTTCGCCCCCTTCACCCGGGGCGTGCGGGCGACGATGTACGCCAACCGGCCCTGGACGATCCGCCAGTACGCGGGCTTCTCCACCGCGGAGGAGTCCAACGCCTTCTACCGCCGCAACCTGGCCGCCGGGCAGATGGGGCTGTCGGTGGCGTTCGACCTCGCCACCCACCGGGGCTACGACTCCGACCACCCGCGGGTCGAGGGCGACGTGGGCAAGGCCGGGGTGGCGATCGACTCGGTCGAGGACATGAAGATCCTCTTCGACCAGATCCCCCTGGAGAAGATGTCGGTCTCCATGACCATGAACGGCGCGGTGCTGCCCACGCTCGCCGCCTTCGTGGTCGCGGGCGAGGAGCAGGGCGTGGACCAGGCCCAGCTCTCCGGGACCATCCAGAACGACATCCTCAAGGAGTTCATGGTCCGCAACACCTACATCTACCCGCCCGAGCCGAGCATGCGGATCGTGGCCGACATCATCGACTACACGGCGCAGCACATGCCCCGGTTCAACTCGATCTCGATCTCCGGCTACCACATGCAAGAGGCGGGGGCGACGGCGGTCCAGGAGCTGGCCTTCACGATCGCCGACGGGCTCGAGTACGTGCGCTACGCGATCGACCGCGGGCTCGACATCGACAAGTTCGCGGGGCGGCTGTCGTTCTTCTTCGCCATCGGCGAGAACTTCTTCATGGAGGTGGCCAAGCTGCGGGCGGCCCGGCTGCTGTGGCACCGGGTGATCAGCCGGTTCGACCCGAAGGACCCGCGCTCGGCCATGCTGCGCACCCACTGCCAGACCAGCGGCGTCTCCCTCACCGAGCAGGACCCGTACAACAACGTCGTGCGGACCGCGGTGGAGGCCATGGCCGCGGTGCTGGGCGGCACCCAGAGCCTGCACACCAACAGCTTCGACGAGGCGCTCGGGCTGCCGACCGACTTCTCGGCCCGCATCGCCCGCAACACCCAGCTGATCCTGGCC
>DATBGF010000183.1:0-3339 GCA_036558145.1 Acidimicrobiales bacterium | reverse complement strand
GGTGCCGTTGACGATCCCGAGGATGCGGTCGATGCGCTCACCGGCCAGGGACTCGCGCAGCGGGCGGATGAACGGGATGCCCCCGGCCACGGCCGCCTCGAACAGCAGGTCGACGCCGGCCTCCTCGGCTGCCGAGAACAGCTCGGCGCCCACGTTGGCCAGTAGCTCCTTGTTCCCGGTCACGACCGGCTTGCCCGCCTTGAGCGCGGCCAGGATCAGCTCCCGCGCCGGTTCGATGCCGCCGATCACCTCCACCACGATGTCGATGTCCGGGTCGACGGCCAGGCCGGCGGCGTCCAGCGTGAGCACGCCCTCGGGCAGCTCGACCGGCCGCTCCTTGGCCAGGCTGCGCACGGCCACCCGCGTCACCTCGAGCCGCAGCCCGGTGCGGGCGGCGATGTCGTCACAGCGCTTGGCGATCAGCTCGACCAGCGGTGCACCGACGTTGCCGCAGCCCAGCAGCCCGACGCGCACGGTTTCCTGAGTCACGACGGGCCATGCTACGGCCGGTCCCGGCCGCTGACGAAGGCCGTTAGAGATCCAGGCGGACCAGGTCGTCCTCGGTCTCCCGGCGGACGACCAGGCGGGCGTCGCCGTCACTGGCGAACACGACCGCGGGGCGGGGCACCTTGTTGTAGTTGGAGCCCATGGAGTGGCCGTAGGCGCCGGTGACCGGGGTGGCCAGGATGTCCCCGACCCGGAGGTCGGCGGGCACCCGGGCGTCGCGCACCAGGACGTCGCCGGACTCGCAGTGCTTGCCCACGACCGTGACGGTCCGAGGGCGGGGCGCGTCCACGGCCCGGGGGAGGAAGGCCTCGTAGCCGCTGCCGTAGAGGACCGGCCGCGGGTTGTCGCTCATGCCGCCGTCCACGGCGACGTAGGTGCGCACGCCGGGGATGTCCTTCACGGTGCCCACGGTGTAGAGCGTGACGGCGGCGCGGGCGGCGATGACCCGCCCGGGCTCGGCCGTGACCCGGGCACGGATCCCGGCCTCGCGGCACGCGTCGATGACGACCCGGCCCCACTGGCTGAGGGTCGGGGCCTCCTCGCCGGCCACGTAGGGCACACCGAGGCCGCCGCCGAGGGACAGCTCGGGCAGGTCGAGGTCGCGCACCCAGGGGGCGATGACGTCGATGGCCTGGCGGAAGAAGGCGGCCACGAAGATCTGGCTGCCGATGTGGGTGTGCACGCCGATGAGCTCGACGCTGGGGCTGGCGGAGGCCCGCTCGACGGCCTTGCCCAGGTCGCCGGCGGCCACGCCGAAGCCGAACTTGGAGTCGACCTGGCCGGTCTGGACGAACTCGTGGGTGTGGGCCTGGACGCCGGGCGTGGCCCGCAGCAGGATCCGGGGCCTCCGGCCGTCGGCGGCGTGGAGCCGGTCGAGCCGGTCCAGCTCGTCGAAGCTGTCGACCACGATGCGCCCGACCCCGACCTCCCGGGCCCGCTGGAGCTCGGCCTCGGACTTGTTGTTGCCGTGCAGCACGAGCCGCTCGGCCGGCATGCCGGCGCGCAGCGCCACGTGCATCTCGCCGCCGGTGGCGACGTCGAGGTGCATGCCCTCCTCGTGGACGAGGCGGGCCATGGCCAGGCACAGGAACGCCTTGCCGGCGTAGGACACGCCGTCGCCGAACGTGTCCACGGCCTCGCGGCAGCGGGCGCGCAGGTGCTCCTCGTCGTAGACGAACAGGGGGGTCCCGAACTCGCGGACCAGGTCGGCCGTGGAGCAGCCGCCGACGGCGAACCAGCCGTCGTCGACCACGCCCGCGCTGTCCGGGAGGAGGTCCCACGGCACGGGCCGGTCGTCCGGCAGGGGCGGGTGCTCGGCCTCGGCCCCCGGATCGGGGATCACATCGACTCCGGCGCGGTCACGCCGAGCAGGTCCGTCCCGATGGCGAAACCGATCCGGGCCGCCTCGACCAGCCACAGCCGGGCCTGGGTGAGCCCGGGATCGACGTCGTCGCCCAGCACGCGGCAGTCGTGGTAGAAGCCGTGGAACCGGTCGGCCAGCTCGCGGACCCAGGCCGTGACCTTGTGCGGCGCCCGCTCCACGCAGGCCAGCTCGACCACCTCGGGCAGGGTGGACAGGGTCCGCAGCAGCTCCAGCTCGCGCTCGTGGGTGAGCAGCCCGAGGTCGGCGGTGTCCAAGGCGGCCCGGGTGACGCCGAGCTCGTCCGCCTTCCTGCCGATGGAGTGGATGCGGGCGTGCGCGTACTGGACGTAGTAGACGGGCGATTCCCGGGACTCGGACCGCACCTTGTCCAGGTCGATGATGGGCGACTGGTCGATCGAGGCCACGAGGGACAGGAGGCGCATCACGTCGGGGCCGATGTCGTCGACGAGGTCGTCGAGATCCACGGCGTTGCCGAGCCGCTTGCCGATCCGGCCTCCGGCCAGCGACACCATCTGCCCGATGCGGACCTCGAGCCGGCCGCGCTCGACGCCGAGCGCCTCGACCCCGGCGAGCAGGCTGGACACCTGGCCCTGGTGGTCGGCGCCCCAGACGTTGATGACCCGGTCGAACCCGCGCACCTGGAACTTGTTGCGGTGATAGGCGATGTCGCCGGCGAGGTAGGTGTAGTCGCCGCCCTGCTCGGGCGACTTGCGCAGCACCCGCTTCTCCCGCGGGTCGCCGTTGGCCTTGGTGTCCAGCCAGAGGGCGCCGTCCTCTTCCCACACGAGGCCGGTCTGCTCGAGCTGCGCGACGGTCTCGGCCAGCGCGTCGCTCTCCTCGATCGAGGCCTGACTGAACCACTCGTCGTAGCCGATGTTGACCGCCGCCATCTGCCCCTGGATGAAGCCGAGGATGCGCTCGGCCGCCCAGCGCCCCGCCTCGGTGATGTCGTCGGGGCCGTCGTAGGCGCTGGCCAGGCCCTTGACGAAGCCGCTCGGGTAGCCGCCCTCGGGGATCGGCACGCCGGCCCGCCGGGCCAGCACCGACTCGCCGAGCCGGCGGATCTGCCCGCCGGTGTCGTTGACGTAGTACTCGCGGCTGACGTCGTAGCCGCACCGGGCGAGCAGGCGGGCCAGCGAGTCGCCGTACGAGGCGAACCAACCGTTGCCGACGTGGATCGGCCCGGTGGGGTTGGCCGACACGAACTCGACCTGCACCCGTTCGCCCGCGCCGAACTCGTGGCGGGCGTACTCGGCCTCGCCGAGGGTGACGACGTCGGTGAGCACGTCGTGCAGCCACGTGGGCGCGAGGCGGAAGTTGACGAACCCGGGCCCGGCGACCTCGACCGCGAGCACGTGGGCCGGCGGCTCCTCGGTGAGCACGTCGGCCAGCTCGGTGGCGAGCTCGCGGGGGTTGCGCCCGTTCTTCTTGCCGGTGACCAGCGCGAC
>DATBGF010000182.1:0-1840 GCA_036558145.1 Acidimicrobiales bacterium | reverse complement strand
GTCGGCCGCGGAGTGCGAGTAGGGCCGGGTGACCTTGGCGTGGAGCAGTCCGGGACCGACGCCGGCCCGGACGTGGCTGACCATCTTGCGGGCGGTGCGCCGCACCGCGAAGTAGTCGGTGCCGTCGATGGAGCGCACCTGCAGGCCGGCGAAGCCCCGGACCAGCTCGTTGATCGGCGCGGGCGACTGCTCGGAGGAGGGGACGGAGATGGCGTAGCCGTTGTCGGCCACCACGAACAGCACGGGGAGGTGCTCGGTGCAGGCAGTGTTGAGGCTCTCCCAGAACTCGCCCTCGGAGGTGGCGCCCTCGCCCAGGCTGACGTAGGTGACCTCGTCGCCGTGGGCGGGCAGGCCCAGCTGGGGGCGCCGCACGATGTAGCGCCCCGCCTCGGCGCAGCCGACCGCCGGGATGCACTGGCTGCCGGTCGGGCTCGACTGCGTCACGACGTTGCGATCCACGTCGCCCCAGTGCGCCGGCATCTGCCGCCCGCCGGACGCGGGGTCGTCCGCGGAGCCGACGGCCTGGAGCAGGACCTGCTCGGCGGAGATGCCGAGCCCCAGCATGAGCGCGAGGTCGCGATAGTAGGGGAAGAACCAGTCGTAGCCCGCTCGCAGCTCGTGGGCCAGGCCCAGGTACAGGGCTTCGTGGCCCGCTCCCGAGATCTGGAAGAACACCCGGCTCTGCTTCTGGAGGGCGATCTCGCGGTCGTCGATGGCCCGGGACACGCACGCCAGGAGCAGGTCGTGGCGCAGCTCGTCGGGCGGGTAGGCGGCAGCCCGGTGCGCGGCCCGTTTGGCGTGCCCGGACCCGGTCCGATCTGTGAGGTCGATGGTGGCCTGTGTACCACGGCGGCCACCGTGCGAGTCACCGGCGGCCGCCGCCTTGGCCGCCGCCTTGCGGGCCGCCTTCGCCTCGGCCTTGGCGGCCTTGCGGCCGGCCTTGCCGGCCGGGTGGGCGACCTTCGCCTTCGCGGCTTTGCGCTCGGCCTTGCGCTCGGCCTTCGCCTCCGCCTTGGCCGCCGCCTTCGCCTCGGCCTTGATCGCCTTGCGGCGGGCCTTCGCCGCCGCCGAGCGGGCCGCCTGCCGCCAGGTCAGGTCGATCACGTCGGCCCCGGGCTTCACGGCGTGGCCGTTGCTCGACGTGATGCGGGCGGACTTCGACTGCGACCTGGCCACCATCTCGACCCCCTGGGCGATCAGTCGGCTGGTTCCCCCTGATCGTCGCACATATGCCTATGAATTGGCTGTATCCGGACGCGATCTGGCCGCACCCCACAGACGTGTGTGAGGGGGGCCGCCACGGATCTGCTTGTATGGCGGCCCGATGGGGTCGATCTCGTTCGATCGGGCCGCGCCCACCTACGACGCGACGCGCGGCGGGCTGCAGCGCGGCGTCTACCTGGCCGACAGCATCGCGCCGCACCTGCGGCCCGGGCCCGTGCTGGAGGTCGGCGTCGGGACCGGCGCGGTGGCCATCGCCCTGCGCGACCGGGGACATCCGGTCGTGGGCGTGGACCTGTCGCCGGCCATGCTGGCCCTGGCCCAGCCCCGGCTGGGGTCGCGGGTGGCGGTGGCCGACGGCCACGGCCTCCCGGTGGCGGACCGGTCGGTCCCCAACGCGGTGATCGTGTGGGTGCTCCAGCTGGTGCCCGAACCCCAGGGCCTGGTGGCCGAGGCGGGCCGGGTGGTCGCGCCGGGCGGGCGACTCGTGGTGATCCCCTCCGGGGGCAACTGGACGGACGACGACATCGGCGACGTGATCGTCCCGATGGCCCAGGCGCTGCGGCCCGAGCGTGATCGCCCGGAGCTGCTGGTGGCCGGCGCTCCCGCCGCCGGTCTG
>DATBGF010000181.1:0-4021 GCA_036558145.1 Acidimicrobiales bacterium | reverse complement strand
CGGAGACGATCGCGGCCATGGCCGAGGTTCCCGAGGTGTGCGAGCACCTCCACCTGCCGCTCCAGGCCGGCAGCGACCGGGTGCTCGCCGCCATGCACCGCGGGTACACCGCCGAGCGCTACCTCGAGCGCCTGGCTGCGGCCCGGGCGGCCATGCCGGGCCTGGCCGTCACGACCGACATCATCGTCGGCTTCCCGGGCGAGACCGACGACGACTTCGAGCAGACCCTGGCCGTGGTGGCCGAGGCCCGCTACGACAGCGCCTACACCTTCATCTTCAGCCCCCGGCCGGGCACTGAAGCCGCGGCCCGGGTCGACGACTTCGTGGCGCCGGAGGTGTGCGCCGAGCGCTTCGAGCGCCTCCGTGTCGTGGTCGAGCGCTCGGCCCTCGCCCGGCACCGTGCCCGGCTCGGCGAGGTGGAGGACGTCCTGGTCGAGGGCCCGTCCCGCAAGGATCCCACCGTCACCACCGGCCGCACCGAGCACAACAAGCTGGTCCACTTCCCGGCGCCCGCGCCGCTGCGCCCCGGCACCTACGCCCGGGTCCGGGTCACCGGCGCCGCACCCCATCACCTGACCGGCGACCTGCTCGACGTCACAGCCCCGGCCCGCCACAAAACGCGCATCCCGTTGACCGTCGCATGACCGAAGCGCCTCCCGTTCCGGGCCTCGTCGTCGTCGAGCCCGAGCCGTACGACTCTCCCGCGGCGGCGGCTCTCGTGGCGGACTTGTCCGCGGAGATCGAGATCCGCTACGCCGACGACGTCGGTGCCGGCGAGGATCCCGAGGAGGCGGCCGCCTGGACAGTGCAGCCCGAGCAGGTCACGCCGCCGGCCGGTGTGTTCCTCGTCGCCCGCATCGACGGCGCGCCGGTCGGTTGCGGCGCCCTGCGCCCCGCGCTCGATGACGCCCCCGGGCTGGCCGAGGTCAAGCGCATGTACACCCGACCCGAGGCGCGGCGCCGGGGCGTGAGCCGGGCCATCCTCGCCCGGCTGGAGGACGCGGCCCGGGCCTTCGGCTACCGCCGGATCCAGCTGGAGACCGGCATCCGCCAGCCCGAGGCGATGACGCTCTACGAGGCCGCCGGCTACCACCGCATCCCGCCGTACGGCGAGTTCCGGGACGACCCGCTGTCGGTCTGCTACGCCAAGGACCTCCACCCCTAGCTGCGCCGCCCGGCCCGCGCCCGGAGAACACGGTCGCCCGGCCATCGCTTGCCGGCACCACGTGGGTGCTACGGCTGCCGGTCAGGGCTTGGAGCGGAGCCGGGCGACCGCGATCTTCGGTATGGCGCTCAGACGTGCAGCGCCACTGGGCGGCCGAGCGCCGACTCGAGCGAGTCGGCCGCAGCCACGACGAGCTGGTGTGACAGTTCGGACAAGGCCCGCGCCACGGCGAGCTCCTCGCCCACGACGGGCATCTCGGGGTCGGTCGGATTGCGCCGGGCCCGACCCCAGCCGGAGAACTCCCGATCCCGCACGCGGACCCGGGCGACGGCTTCGCAGTGGTCGGCATCCTCGGTCACCGAGATGTCGAGCCGCAGCGAGGACCGGTCGGCCGCGCCGCCGTTGCCGGCCTCCAGGCGCATGTCGGGCCCCGGGGCGATCACGCTCTCGTGCTGGTCGCCGTCCCAGCGGACCCGCAAGCGCGCGCCACCCGCGCCGTGCAGTATCTCGAGCACCTCACCCTGCCGCCGAGCGTGGCCGACCTTGGCCCCCTCGACGATCACGCGGTCACCGATGTGCGCCTCCATCGCGACCTCCTCCCGTACCGGGTGGTGGGGTCTCGTACCTGGTCACGACCCTAGGCCGCCGGCCGCCGCGCCGAAAGGGGCAATGGTCCATGCCGGCCGCGGCCCGCCGGGTAGCGTCGGACGGCAGTGACCGAGCGCCCCCGCCATCTCGCGCTGGTGGGCACCACCGCCTCGGGCAAGTCGGCACTGGCCCTGGAGATCGCGCGCGAGGATCCCCGCCTCGAGATCGTCTCGGTCGACTCGATGCAGGTCTACCGGGGCATGGACGTCGGCACCGCCAAGCCCACCGCGGCCGAGCAGGCGGAGGTCGCCCACCACCTGATCGACGTGGCGGACCCGTGGGAGGACTACACGCTGGCCCGCTACGCGGCCGACGTCCGGGAGGCCCTGGCCCGGATCGAGGCACGAGGTGGCCGGGCCGTCCTCGTGGGCGGCACCGGCCTGTATCTGCGGGCGGTGGTGGACGACCTCGACGTGCCCGGGCGCTTCCCGGCAGCCCGGGCCGAGCTGGAGGCGGAGCCCGACACGCCCGCGCTCCACCGCCGCCTGAGCGAGCTCGATCCGCTGGCGGCCTCCCGCATGGAGCCCACCAACCGCCGCCGCGTCGTCCGGGCCCTCGAGGTCACCCTGGGCAGCGGCCGTCCGTTCTCGTCCTACGGACCGGGCCTCGACGTCTACCCGCCGACCCGGTTCCACCAGGTGGGCGTGGCCCTGCCGCACGAGATCGTGGCCCGGCGGGTGGAGGCCCGCTACCACCAGCAGATCGCCGATGGGTTCCTGGACGAGACGCGGGCGCTCCTGGCCGCGCCGGAAGGGATGTCCCGCACCGCGCGCCAGGCCTTGGGCTACGCCGAGCTGATCGACCACCTCACCGCGGGTGTCCCGCTGGACGAGGCGCTCGACGTGGCGATCCGTCGCACCCGCCGCTTCGCCCGCCGCCAGCACTCGTGGTTCCGCCGCGACCCGCGGATCCGCTGGCTCCATGCCCTCGACGACCCCCTTGCCCTGCTCCCGGGCCTGCGCGCCGAGCTCGCGGGCCTGGAGGCGCCCCCGGGCTAAACCGCGCCGACTCCGGGCTGCGGTCGGGCAGACTGGACGCCGCCATGCGCCTGACGAAGCATCACGGGCTGGGCAACGACTTCTTCGTCCTGCTCGATCCCGACTCCTCCCATCCCCTCGACCCGGAGGTGGCGCGCGCCCTGTGCGCCCGCCGCACCGGCATCGGCGCCGACGGTGTGATCCGGGCGACGCCGGCCACCGGCGAGGGGCCGGCGCGCGTCCGCATGGAGCTGCGCAACGCCGACGGATCGGCCGCCGAGATGAGCGGCAACGGCATCCGCTGCCTGGCGCAGGCGCTGGTCCTCGGCTGGCCGGGGGTGGGGGAGGGCGACGCCGTGGTGATCGCCACCGATGCCGGCCTCCGCACGGTCAGCGTGGGCGAGGCCGTCAGCCCGGACACGCTCGACCTGTCCGTCGCGATGGGCCCGGCCTCGATCGAGGGCGATGCGTCGGAGTGGACGGGAGGCCCCTTGACCCGCGGCCTGCGGGTCGACACCGGCAACCCTCACATCGTGCTGGAGGTGGGGCCGGGTGACCCCGGTCCGCTGCCTGACGAGATCGACCTGGTGGCGCTGGGCGAAGCCGTGAACGCGAAGGTGCCCGGGGGCGCCAACGTCCACCTGCTGACCGCCGCCCCTTCCGGCATCGCGATCCGCAGCTACGAGCGCGGCGTGGGGCTGACCCAGGCCTGCGGGACCGGTGCCTGCGCGTCGGCGGCCGCGGCGCGGGCGTGGGGCCTGGTCGACGATCCGGTCCCGGTGGCGATGCCCGGGGGTGACGCCGTGGTCACCCTGGGGCCCGGGGCGCGTGACGTGGTCCTGCGGGGACCGGCCACCTACATCGGCGCCGTCGAGCTCGGGGAGTCGCCGTGGCGCTGATCGAACGGACCTTCCGGGAGAAGATCGTCCTGGTCGGGGTCACCGTTCCGCCCGACACCGTCGAGGAGACCGACATCTCGCTGGACGAGCTGGCCCTGCTCGTGGACACCGCCGGCGCCGACGAGGTCGCCCGGGTCACCCAGCGCCGCGACGCGCCCGATCCGCCCACCTACGTGGGCAAGGGCAAGGCTGAGGAGCTGAAGGAGATCGCCGAGGCCACCGACTGCGACACGGTGGTGTTCGACAACGAGCTGAGCCCCGCGCAGCAGTACAACCTGGAGCGGCTGCTGGGCCGCACGGCGATCGACCGCACGGCGGTGATCCTCGACATC
>DATBGF010000180.1:0-13432 GCA_036558145.1 Acidimicrobiales bacterium | reverse complement strand
ACGGCGTGCTGCTCAACAAGATGAACACGACCGTGGACGGCGAGTTCCAGCGCTACGCGGTCGAGTCCGGCGCCTACGCCCGTGAGCACTTCTTCGGGCCGGACCCCCGCCTGCGCAAGATGGTCGAGCACCTCTCCGACGACGAGATCCGCAACCTGCCCCGCGGCGGGCACGACTACCGGAAGCTGTACGCGGCCTACAAGGCCGCGACCGAGCAGCACGGCGCCCCCACGGTCATCCTGGCCAAGACCATCAAGGGCTGGACGCTTGGCCCCGACGTCGAGGGCCGCAACGCCACCCACCAGATCAAGAAGATGACGGTGGACCAGCTCCGGGTGCTGCGCGAGCGCCTGTACCTCCAGGACGTGATCCCCGAGGACGCGCTGGCCGACGACAAGGAGCCGCCGTACATCCGCTTCGAGGACGGCTCGGTCGAGCAGGAGTACATGCTGGGCCGGCGCAAGGCGCTCGACGGCCCGCTGCCGGCCCGGGTGGTGCGCACCAAGCGGCCGCTCGGCCTGCCCGAGGACAAGCCGTTCGACGAGGTGCTGGCCGGGTCGGGCAAGCAGGAGGTGTCGACCACCATGGCCTTCACCCGCCTGCTGCGGAACCTGTGCCGCGACCCCAA
Source organism: Acidimicrobiales bacterium (assembly GCA_036558145.1). Taxonomy (GTDB): domain Bacteria; phylum Actinomycetota; class Acidimicrobiia; order Acidimicrobiales; family VFJN01; genus ZC4RG19. The sequence continues at coordinate 12,804 of DATBGF010000180.1, read as the reverse complement.
CGTGGGCCGGCGGGTGGTGCCGATCATCCCCGACGAGGCCCGCACGTTCGGCATGGACGCCCTGTTCAAGGAGTTCAAGATCTACGCGGCCCAGGGCCAGGCCTACGAGCCCGTGGACGCCCAGCTGCTCCTGTCCTACAGCGAGGCCAAGGACGGCCAGGTGCTGGAGGAGGGCATCACCGAGGCCGGGTCGACGTCGTCGTTCATCGCCGCCGCCACCAGCTACGCCCACCGGGGCGTGCCCATGCTGCCGTTCTTCACCTTCTACTCGATGTTCGGCTTCCAGCGGGTGGGCGACCTCATCTGGTCGGCGGCCGACTCGCGGGCGCGGGGCTTCCTGCTCGGCGCCACCGCGGGGCGCACGACGCTGCTGGGCGAGGGGCTCCAGCACCAGGACGGGCACAGCCACGTGCTGGCGTCGGTGGTCCCCACCATCGAGGCGTAGGACCCGGCGTTCGCCTACGAGATGGCGACGATCGTCCGCCACGGCATCAAGGAGATGCTCGAGGACGAGCGCGACGTCGTCTACTACCTCACGCTCTACAACGAGAACTACCTGATGCCGCCGCTGCCCGAGGGTGTCGAGCAGGGCATCCTCGACGGCCTGTACCGCTGGGCCGAGGCCCCGGAGGGACCGTCGCACCGCGCGACGATCCTGTTCTCGGGCACGGCGCAGGGCGCGGCCCGCGCCGCCCAGGCCGAGCTGGCCGAGCGCTGGGACGTGGGCGCCGAGCTGTGGTCCGCCACCAGCTACAAGCGGCTGCGGGAGGACGCCCTGTCCACCGAGCGGTGGAACCGCCTGCACCCCACCGAGGCGCCCCGCACGCCGCGGGTGTCCGAGCTGCTCGGGCCCGACGGCGGGCCGATCGTGGCGGTCACCGACTTCATGAAGATGGTTCCCGACCAGATCGCCCGCTGGGTGCGCCAGCCGTTCGTCCCGCTCGGCACCGACGGCTTCGGCCGCTCGGACACCCGGGAGCGCCTGCGGGAGTTCTTCGAGGTCGACATGCCCCACGTGGTCGTCGCCACCCTGTGGGGCCTGGCCCAGCAGGGCGAGGTGAAGGCCGAGACGGTCGCGGAGGCGATCGCCCACTACGGGATCGACGTCGAGCGCCCCGACCCCCGGGCGGCCGACCTGTAGCGGTCGCGCGGCAGCGGTTGACTGGTGGCGTGGAGACCGACAGCCACTACGGGACGGCGCTGCCGGCGCCGGCGCTGCGCCCGTTCATCGAGCGCTACGTCGGCTACCGGCTGAGCGGCTTCGCCCCCGGCGTGCACCGCGGCCTCCCCACCCGCCACCTCACGTTCATCGTCAGCATCGGTCCCACCATCGACGTCGTCGCCCAGTCCGATCCCCGGCAGGCCCCGGCCAGCTACCACTGCGTGGTGAGCGGCCTCCAGGCCCGGCCGGCCACGATCGGCTACGGCCGCCACCAGGAGGGCGTCGAGATCGAGCTGAGCCCGCTGGGCGCGCGGGTCCTGTTCGGCATGCCGTCCCGGGTGCTGTGGGACGCCTCGGTCGAGTGCTCGGACGTCGTCGGCCGGCCCGGATCGGAGCTGTGGGAGCGCCTCCAGGGGGTGCCGGACTGGCCGGGCCGCTTCGCGGTGTGCGACGACGTGCTGACCCGCTGGGCGGACTCCGACGTGCGGGTGGCGGCCGAGCTGCGCCGGGCCTGGTCCGTGCTGGTGCGCTCCGGGGGGACGGCGGCGGTCGGCGACCTGGCCGCCGACGTGGGCTGGAGCCGCCAGCACCTCGCCCGCCGCTTCGGCGAGGAGTTCGGTCTCGGCCCCAAGCTCGCGGCCCGGGTGCTGCGCTTCGAGCGGGCCACGACGATGCTGCGGCACACGCCGTCGTTCACGACGATCGCCCAGGTCGCCGCCTCGTGCGGCTACTTCGACCAGTCCCACCTCGACCGCGACTTCGGCGAGCTGGCCGGCTGCACGCCGTCGGAGCTGCTCGCCGAGGAGCTTCCATCTGTCCAAGACGAGCCCGCCCCGCCCGTGTGAGGGTGCCGGCATGACCGACACCAGCAGCACCCGGATCTGGCCGATCCTGAGCTACCGCGATGCCCGGGCGGGGATGGCCTTCCTCACCGACGCCTTCGGGTTCGAGGCCCGGGCCGCGTACGCCCGCGAGGACGATCCGGCGATCGTCGAACATGCCGAGATGGCGTGGCCGGGAGGCGGCGGCATCATGCTCGGCACGGCCGGCAAGGACGACACGCCGTTCGGGGTGCGGGCGTCCGGCAACGACGCGGTCTACCTGGTGTGCGAGGACCCCGACGCCCTGTTCGCCCGGGCGACCGCGGCCGGCGCCGAGGTCGTCCGGGGCCTGGTGGACGAGGACTTCGGCTCCCGCGGCTTCACGGTCCGGGACCCCGAGGGCAACCTCTGGAGCTTCGGCACCTACGGCGGCGAAGGCGCCGCCACGCCGGACCGGGAGACGTTCACGGCGCTGTACGACGAGTGGGACAAGGCCCTCGTCGCCAACGACGCGGCCGCGATCGGGGCGTTCGCCACGCCGGACTGGGTGTTCGTGGGCGAGAACGGGATCATGCCCGGCGAGCGGTTCCTCGCGGCGGTGGCGGCCGGCACGGTGAGCCACGACTCGATGACGTCCGAGGTCCATGACGTGCGCGTCTTCGGCGATGTCGCGGTCGTGTTCAGCCGCGTGCGCAACAGCGGCCGGTACGAGGGCCACGCGTTCACCCTCGACGAGTGGTCCACCGACACCTTCGTCCGCCGGGACGGCGGCTGGCGCTGCTCGATCACGCATCTCACCTCCGTGGCCGGTCCCCGCTAGATCTGCGCCAGCAGGTCGAGCGGGAACGGCGGCTGGGCGAGCGGGCCGACGGCTATGCGCACGAGCAGCAGCGGGCTGTCGTCGCCCGCGATGCGGTTGAGGTGCACGGTGCCGCAGCCGGTGCAGCGGTGGACGAGGACCCACTCGCCGCCGCTGCGCACGCTGATCGCTATGGGCTCCATGCCCGAGCCGCACAGCTCGGCCATGACGCGGTCGCCCGGGGAGTCGTCGACGTGGCGGCTCCACAGGCAGTGGGGGCAGTGGTTGCGATGGGCCGTGCCGGGGGCCGCCGTGGGCACGTCGAGGCGGCAGTGGCGGCAGCGGAAGGACTCCGGCAGGCGACGTCGCTGCCGGTTGCGCTGATCGCGCGTCAAGGGGGGACCTCCGAGGGTGGCACCGGTACGGACGCGGCGTGCGTCGCGCGTCCGGCAGGCGTCAGCCGCGGGGTGCGTCAGGCGGAGGCCGGCGCGACCGGGCGGGGACGGCGGACGAGCGACGCCGTGCGAACCGTGAGCAGCTTGCGTGCCACAACCCCTCCCTTCCGGTCTCGGAACTGGCGGCGAATATCAGCCGCGCTCTGAGGCCGGCCGCAACTGATTTACCGGTGAGGTGTGAACACGACGAGGCGGCTGCCGTCCTTGGCGATCTCGAAGTCGTCGTCGCCGTCGAACGTCTCGCCGTCGCGGGCCAGGCGCAGCGGCCCGTTGCTCGACTTCACGTGCAGGTCGGTGGCCTGCCAGGTCTCGAACACCTGGGTGCGGCGCAGCGTCCCGGTGAGGGCCGCGAGCACCAGGCGGGTGCGGCTGTAGGGGTGGGAGGCATCGACGACGCGTACGTCGAGGCAGCCGTCGTCGAGCCGCTCCCGCCACGTGGGCGCCATGCCCTCGGGCTGGTAGCGGCAGTTGCCGACGAACACGAGCCACAGCCGGCGCGGCTCGCCGTCGAGCGTCACCTCCACCGGTTCCCCGTGGCGCAGCACCCGGGCCAGGGCGACGGCCAGGGCCGGCCACTTGCCGATGCGGGACTCCAGCGCCTCGCGGGCGTCCACCACCTCGACGTAGCCACCGAGGCTGGCGGTGTTGAGGAACGGCCGGCCGGCGATCCAGCCCACGTCGATCTCCGCCGCGCTGCCCTGGCGCACGGCCTCCACCGCGTCGTGCACCGTCTCCACCCCGAGGTCGCGGGCGAGGTGGTTGAGCGTGCCCGCGGGCACGACGACCAGCGGCAGCCCATGGCGCAGCGCCACCCCGGCCGCGGTGTTGATCGATCCGTCGCCCCCGGCGACCCCGATGGCGCTGCACCCGCCCGTGGCCAGCCGTTCGAGCTCTGCCTGCAGGTCGGCGGGATCGTCCGGCTCGACGACCTCGGCCCCCGGCAACCCGCCCCGCAGCGCGGTGGCGGGATCCATGGACGCCAGCCCGCCCGCTCCCGCTCCGGCCCCGGGGTTGACCACGATGCCGATCCCGGTCCCGTCCCGGCCGATCGCCCCCACGTCCGACCAGCGACGTACCGGCGCCACCTGCGCGGGCTCCTTGGGCGCCACCGGCCACACGAACCGGGTGGCCACGCCCACGGCCACCCCGCCGGCCAGTCCCGCCGCGAGCCGCCCCGGTCCCCGTGCAGTCCCCCGGCGGGCCAGCAGGGCGGCGGCCGGCACCGCCAGCCCCACGCCCAGCACCGGGTGCTCCTGGCCCGCGCCGGTGACCGCCGCCGCAGCCGAGGCCGGGACACCGAGCGGGCGGGCCGCCGACGCGGCCAGCGCCGCGCGCAGCGCCCCGCGACGGAGGAAGCGACCGGTGCCCATGCGGCCCCTGGATACCCGGCTGCCCGGCCCGCCAGCCGCGACCGGTACGGTGCGGGCATGACTCCCGCGGTGCCCGTGACCGGCGACCCCGAGGCCGACAAGCTGCTGTCCGAGGAGCCTCTCGCCCTCCTGATCGGCATGCTGCTCGACCAGCAGGTGCCGATGGAGTGGGCCTTCGGCGCCCCCCTCCGCCTGCGCGACCGCATGGGCGGCCACCTCGACGCCGCCGAGATCGCCGCCCTCGACCCCGACAAGCTGGAGGCCGTGTTCAAGGGCCCGCCCGCCCTGCACCGCTTCCCGGGCTCCATGGGCAAGCGCACGCAGGCCCTGTGCCAGATGCTGGTCGACGACTACGACGGCGACGCGGCCCAGGTCTGGGCCGGCGTCGAGTCCGGCACCGAGCTGCTCCGCCGCCTGCAGGCGCTGCCCGGCTTCGGCGGCGAGAAGGCCCGCATCTTCGCCGCCCTCCTGGCCAAGCGCTTCGGCGTCCAGCCCCCGGGCTGGGAGCAGGCCACCGCCCCCTTCTCCGACGACCAACCCCGCTCGGTCGCCGACATCGACTCCGCCGAGAGCCTGGCCAGGGTCCGGGCCTGGAAGAAGATGATGAAGGCCCAGAAGAAGGCCAAGACCGACTCGCCCTCCTAGACAAGGATGCGAATTGGTCCGAACCAGGGGCCGGCACGAGGTATGGGCCTGTCCGTGCGGAGACCACATGGCCTCGGTCCCGGCCAGCGATCCGACGATCGCGCTCGGTGTGCTGCGCTCGATCCGACGCCAGATGCCCTGCCTGCCGGAAGGATGGTTGACGTGACCAGCGATCGTCCCTGCCACTTCGACGCAATCGCCACCCGCGACGGTCGCTGGTGGTTGATCGAAGTTCCCGGGATCGGGGCTACGCAGTCCCGCAACCTCGCGGCGGCCGAGGACCAAGTTCGCGACCTCGTGGCCGCCGTCCTCGACGTGGACATCGAGGACGTGACCGTCCACGTTCTGCCCGACCTCGGTGAGGATGACACGGCCGCGCCGCAGCAGCGGAGGACTACCGGGATCTCGCTGCTCGGCTCGTCTCCGACCATCAACTGACGGGTGTGGATGCCGCCACGGTCCTCGGCGTGTCCCCTCAGCGGGTCTCGCAGCTGCTTCGGGAAGGTGAGCGCACCAACCGGTAGCGACTCGCCGTCCTAGCGGCGTAGGGCGTGGCGCTGGCGGTCCAGCCAGCCGAGGAGGACTGCGACCGCGCGGGGGTCGTGGCGGAGGGCGTGGCCGGCGCCGAGGATGAAGCGGAGCTCGGCGGAGCCGTGGGCGTCGGCGACGACGCGGGCGTCGAACGGGGGGACGACCTCGTCGTCGCTGCCGTGGACCACCAGGAGGGGACGGGGGGCGTAGCGGCCGACGCAGGCGACCGCGCGGATGCCGCGGAACTCGCGGGACCAGGTGTCGAGGTTCGGGGGGAACGCGGGGTCGGTGATCACGCCCACCTCACGGCCGTGCTCCAGCAGGCGGCGGGGGTGGCTGGCCCAGTCGTCGAAGTCGCCCGGTGAGCCCACCGTGGCCACACCCGAGACACGCTCGTCGGCGGCGGCCGCGCACACGGCCAGGGCGCCGCCGGTGCCGAAGCCGGCGAGCCAGATGCCGAGGGGCCGGATCGTGGTCGAGACGTAGACGATGGCGTTCTCGATGTCGTCCAGCCAGCCGCCGAGCGAGAACTGGCCGGCCGACTCACCGCAGCCCCGGTAGGCGAAGGCCAGGGCGGCCCAGCCCATCTCCGTGGCGATGCGGTCCGCCAGCTCGGGCATGGTCTCGGGCGCCGTGTCCGCCGTCCCGGCCGACGGGTACCCGTGGCACAGGATGACCGCGGGCAGCGGCCCGCTGGGGCGGCCCGGCGGCCGGGCCAGGTGGGCGGCGAGCGACAGCCCGTCCGAGTCGATGCGGTGGTCCACCGAGCCCCGCCGGCCCGGTCAGGCCGCGGCGTCCTCTGCGACGCCCGCGGCCTCACGGGCCTTCCGGCAGGACCGGCACAGCCGGTAGCCGCGGTTGCGGGCCTCGGCGAGCGTGTCGGGGCCGAAGGCCAGGAAGCTCTCGGCCGCCACCATGTCCGCGATGGCGTCCTCGTCGACCGCGTGGTCGATGTCGTGGACACGCTGCGTGCGCTTGTCGCCCACGTACCGGTTGTGCTCGAACCCCCTGAGGCGCTCCATGCGCCGGGACCGTACACCGAGGGTGAAATCGGGTGCCGCATCCGGGTGAGAACCCGGCAGACTCCCTGCACCGTGTCTGTCGCCGTCTCCTCCGTGGCCGCGGGGGCGGAGACGTCGCTGCTGCGACGAGGATCCCGCCTGCTGTGGCGAGCAGTGCGCGCCCACCCGCGCCTGTTCGTGATCGCGGTGAGCGGCGCCGCCCTGTTCGCGGCGATGTCGGTGGCCGGCACCTGGGTGCTCGGCCGGGTCACCGACAAGGTCATCGTGCCCGGCTTCGACGGGGGCGTCAGCGGCCGGACCGCGGCGGTGGGAGCGGCCGCCATCCTCGGGGCCGCCCTGCTGCGCTCGCTGGGCGTCGTCATGCGCCGCTACTGGGGCTCGCTGCTGGTGCGGTCCACCCAGCGGACCTGGTTCCTCCAGGTCACCGACCGCTACCTGCGGGTCCCGCTCAGCTTCTTCGGCACCCACCCGACGGGCCGGCTCATGGCCCACGCCGACGCCGACATCGAGCGGTCGATCAACGCCATCATGCCGCTGCCCTTCACCTGTGGCGTGGCGGTGCTGCTGATGCTCTCGGTCGTGAGCCTGGCGCTGATCGACCCGCTGCTCATGCTGGTGGGCCTGGCGCTGTTCCCCGCGCTCCTCCTGCTCAACCAGTACTACAGCCGCCGGGTCGAGGACCCCGCGGCCCGGGCCCAGGCCCACCTGGGCCAGGTGGCGACCGTGGCCCACGAGTCGTTCGACGGGGCGCTGGTGGTCAAGTCCCTGGGCCTGGAGGACCGCGAGGTGGGCCGCATGCGGGACGCGGCCGGCGGCCTGCGCGGCGCCCGCCTCCAGGTCGGAAGGCTGCGGGCGATCTTCGAGCCGGCACTGGAGACCCTGCCCAGCCTGGGGACGATCGCCCTGCTGGCCCTCGGGGCCTGGCGGGTGTCCACCGGCGCCATCTCCACCGGCGAGCTGGTCCAGGCCATGGCCCTGTTCGGCATCCTGGTCTTCCCGATGCGGGTCATGGGCTTCCTGCTGGAGGAGATGCCCCGGGCGGTCGTGGCCCTGGACCGGGTGGACGGCGTGCTGGCCGCCCCGGTGCGGCCCGCCCCTGCCCCCGGCGCGGCCCGGCACCTGCCCGGCGGCCCGCTGGCCGTGGACGTAACCGGCCTGCACTTCGGCTACGGCGGCGAGCCGGTGCTGGCCGGCCTCGACGTCCACCTGGCCCCGGGCGAGGTGGTCGCCCTGGTGGGCGCCACCGGCAGCGGCAAGTCGACGCTGTGCCACCTGCTCAGCCACCTCTACCGGCCGGGCCGCGGCGTCGTCCGCCTGGGCGGCGTCGACCTGGCCGCGGCCGAGCCCGCCTCGGTGCGCGAGCACGTGGCGCTGGCGTTCCAGGAGACGTTCCTGTTCGCCGACACCGTGCGGGAGAACCTGACGCTCGGCGAGCCGGTGCCCGACGCCGAGCTGCGCTGGGCGCTGGAGCGGGCCCGGGCCGACCGCTTCGTGGACCGCCTGCCGGACGGGACCGACCAGGTCCTCGGCGAGCGGGGCGTCACCCTGTCGGGCGGCCAGCGCCAGCGGCTGGCCCTGGCCAGGGCGCTGCTGCGCCGCCCCGGCCTGCTCATGCTGGACGACGCCACCTCCGCGGTCGATGCCACCATCGAGCGCCAGATCCTCGACGGCCTGCGGACCTCGCTGCAGGCCACCACCCTGATCGTGGCCCACCGGATCTCGACCATCGCCCTGGCCGACCGGGTGCTGTTCCTCGACGGCGGCCGGGTGGCGGCGTCGGGCAGCCACGCCGACCTGCTGGCCACAGTCCCCGCCTACGCGGCGCTGGCCCTCGCCTACGAGGAGGACGAGGCGTGACCGCGGCCGAGCGCGAGTTCGACGACCTCGACCTCGACGACGAGCTCGACGAGGTGCTGCTGGAGAACGCGCCCCCCGGTGCGCTCGACGGCGAGCGGCCGCTGCCGGGGACTCCCGAGGAGACCCACGTCCTGCAGGCCGGGGCCATCGGCGTGCTGCGCCGGGGCATGGCCGTCACCCCCGAGCTGCGCCAGGGCGTCGTGCTGACCCTGCTGCTGGCCGTGGCCGGCGCCGGCGGGAAGCTGGCCGTGCCGATCCTCATCCAGCAGATCCTCGACAAGGGCGTCCTCGGCCCCGACGGCTTCCGCCCTGCGTTCGTCTACCCGGCGTGCGCGGCGGTGGCGCTGGTGGTGTCAGGCATGTACCTGGTCAGCCGCTACACCTACGTCCGCCTGGTCCGGGCGTCGGAGAACAGCCTCATGGGCCTGCGGGTGCGGGCCTTCGAGCACATCCACCGGCTGTCGATCGCGGAGCACGCCGAGTCCCGCCGCGGCGCCCTGGTGGCCCGGGTGACCAGCGACATCGAGACCCTGGCCCAGTTCATGGAGTGGGGCGCGGTCTCCTGGATCGTGAACGGCGTGCTGGTCGTGGCCACGTTCCTGGTCATGGGCGTCTACGACTGGCGGCTCGCGCTCGTGACGCTGGTCTGCTACTTCCCGGTCATCGTGTTCATGCCGATGCTGCAGCGGCGCCAGCTGGCCGTGCAGGACCAGGTCCGCAACGCGGTGGGCGACACCCTGTCGGAGGTGTCCGAGACGATCACCGGGGCGGCGCTGGTCCAGGCCTACGGGCTGGAGGACCGGGCCTCGGGGCGGCTGCGGAACGCCATCGACCGCCAGTTCGGGGCCTACAAGCGGGCCGCCCGCTACTTCGCGGCGATGTTCCCCGTCGGCGACCTGTTCGGGGCCGTGGCCCTGGCCGCGGTGACGCTGGTCTCGGTGACCTGGGGGCCGGGCTGGGGCATGGACGTCGGCGAGGTGGTGGCGTTCCTGTTCCTGATCTCGCTGCTCCAGAACCCGATCGCCGAGCTGTCCGAGGTCATCGACCAGACCCAGATCGCCATGGCCGGCTGGCGCAAGGTGCTGGGCGTGCTGGCGACGCCGCTCGACGTCCCCGAGCCCGACCCCGGCCGGGGACTGCCCCACGGGCCGCTGGACATCGCGGTGGACGGGCTCGACTTCGCCTACCGCGACGGCGTCCCCGTGCTGCGCGACCTGAACCTGAGCCTGCCCGCGGGCGGCTCGATCGCGGTCGTGGGCGAGACCGGATCGGGCAAGACGACGTTCGCCAAGCTGCTGTGCCGGCTGGCCGACCCCACCGGCGGCACCATCCGGGTCGGCGGCGTCGACCTGCGCGAGGTGGCAGCCGACGAGCGGCGCCGGGCCGTGCGGCTGGTCCCCCAGGACGGGTTCCTGTTCGACGCCACCGTGGGCGACAACGTGCGGGTGGGCCGGGCGGGGGCGGACGACGACGAGGTGCGCGACGCCTTCGGGGCCCTGGGCCTGGGCTGGTGGCTGGACGAGCTGCCGCTCGGCCTGGACACCCCCGTGGGCGAGCGGGGCGGCCAGCTCTCGGTGGGCGAGCGCCAGCTGGTCGCGCTGGCCCGGGCGCAGCTGGGCGACCCCGGCCTGCTGGTGCTGGACGAGGCCACCAGCGCGGTCGATCCCGAGACCGAGCGGGCGCTGACCGGCGCGCTGGACCGGCTGTCGGACGGCCGCACCCTGGTCTCGATCGCCCACCGGCTCTCGACCGCGGAAGGTGCCGACCGGGTGCTGGTCTTCGACGCCGGGCGCATCGTGGAGACCGGCACCCACGCCGACCTGGTGGCGGCGGGCGGCACCTACGCCTCGCTCTACGAGAGCTGGCTGGGCAACACCCGGGCGGAGGATCAGCCCGTCGCGGGCGGGCCGACCGCGCCGATCTCGGCCAGGTAGCCGTGGAGGGAGGCGATGACGTGGAAGACGTCCTCGTCGGTCACGTCGAGCTCCTCCCGCTCCGCGTAGCCCAGCACCTCGGCCACCGAGTCGTCGTCGGCCAGCACGACGTCCGGCGTGTCGCCGTTGGGCATCGCCAGCTCGGTGCCCGGCACGGCCAGCACGCCGCGGCGCTCCAGCAGGTCGAGCTCGGCCAGCACGAGCAGGCGCACCTCGTCGTAGGTGAGCCGGGCCTGCGCCTCCTCGGGCAGGTGGTCGGCCACGTGGTGGACCGCCTCGTCCACGTCGAAGACCGTCGTCTGCGGCTGGCGCCGGAGCCGGAACGTCTCGCCGCCCACCGTGACCGCGGCGATGGCGAACACGGCGAGGGCAGCGAGCACGACGAACAGCCAGACCACGCAGGGCAGGTTAGAGGCTGCCGCCCGGTGGGCCGCCTAGCCGGTGACCGTCGGGTCGCCCGGGATCGGGGTGGCCGGCAGGGCCGCCGGCACGCTGCTGCCACCGCCGCTCTGCGGGGCGGGGGCCTGGGGGCTGCTGCCCGGACGGCGGCGGGGGCGGAGGTGGCGCCGGCGGGGGCGGCGGAGCCGCGGCCACGTCGAACGGCTGGAAGTCGTAGAAGTTGATCACCGTCTCGCCGCCGGCCGCCGTGCACTGGCCGCTGACGACCGGGCGGGCCGCTGGTGGTCGAGAGGTGCATGGAGATCACGCCCGGCGCCGGCTCCACGGCGGAGTTACGGAACGTAGGTCAAGCAACCCTCCGGGAGGCGCGATGATCTTGGCGTGCCTGGACGCGTCTCGACGCCCGCGTTCGTAGGCCGCACGGCGGAACTGGCGGCCCTCCTCGACGCTTTTGGCGACGCCGCGCAAGGGCACGGGCACGTGGCGCTGGTGTCCGGCGAGGCGGGCGTGGGCAAGTCCCGGCTGGTGGCCGAGGCCACCGCCCATGCCCGGCGACGGGACGCCCGCGTGCTGGTGGGCCAGTGCCTCGACCTGGAGGAGGGCGGCCTGCCCTACGCCCCGATCGTGGACGTGCTGCGGACGCTGGACCGTGAGCTGTCCGACGCCGAGGGGGCCGCCACGCTGGGCCCGTTGCGGGCGCTGCTGGGCCGGGAGGGCGCCGGCGGGGTCGAGACCCTGGCGCCCGGGAACCCGCTGGCCCAGGCCCGCCTGTTCGAGCTCCTGCTCACCGTGATCGAGCGGCTGGTGGCGGCCCGGCCGCTCGTGCTGGTGATCGAGGACCTGCACTGGGCCGACCGCTCGACGCTCGACCTGGTGTCGCTCGTCGCCAGCAACACCCGCACGCTGCCGGTCCTGCTCATCGCCACCTACCGGCGCGACGACGTGCCCCGCCGCCACCCGCTGCGCACGCTGGCGGCCGAGCTCACCCGGCGGGGCGCGGTGGCGGTCCCGCTGGACCGGCTCGGCCCGGGCGAAGTGGCCGAGCTGCTCGGGGCCCTGCTGGGCTCCCAGCCCGCGCCCGAGGTCGTCGCCAGCGTGGTGGAGCGGTCGGACGGCAACCCGCTGTTCGTGGAGGAGCTGGCCGCGGCGCTGGCGGACGATCCGAACGCGCCCATGCCGCCGCAGCTGCGCGACGCGGTGATCGGCCGGGTGGAGCACATGCCCGACGAGGCCGCCGCGGTCCTGCGCGCCTGCGCGGTGGGCGGCCGGCAGGTGGAGCACGACCTGCTGGCCGCGGTGCTGGCGCCGCGCCCGCCGGACCAGCTCGACGACGCGCTGCGCACCTGTGTGGAGCAGGGCCTGCTGGTGGCCGACCAGCGCAGCGGCAGCTACCGCTTCCGCCACGCGCTGCTGCACGAGGCCGTGCTGGACGAGATCCTGCCCGGCGAGCTGGTCCGGCTGCACGCCGCCTACGCCGCCGCCCTGGCCGAGCGACAGGCCCACGGCGAAGCCGGGGACGAGGGCTGGGCCCGCCTGGCCCACCACTCGGCCGCGGCGGCCGACTACGACGCCGCGCTCGGCGCGGCCGTGCGGGCCGGCCAGGCCGCCCTGGCCGCGGTCGCCACGCCCGAGGCCCACCGCTACCTGGAGTGGAGCGTCCGGCTCTGGGACCGGGCCGCCGACCCCGAGGCGGCGGCCGGCTGCCGGCGCGACGAGCTGCTGGCGTCCGCCGCCGATGCCGCCAACCGTTGCGGGCTGGTGCTGCGGGCGCTGACGCTCGTCGACGAGGCGCTCGCCAGCCCGGCCGTG
>DATBGF010000179.1:0-3111 GCA_036558145.1 Acidimicrobiales bacterium | reverse complement strand
TCGAGGCCCACCATCTCCAACGGGGCCGGGCCCGGATGGGGGATGCCGCGCAGCCGGGCCGCGAACGCCACGTGCTCGTCGGCGTCGAGGTCGGCCAGCAGGTTGTCGACGGGCTGCTGGAACACGTAGCCGATGCTGCGGCGGCGGACCCGGCGTCGAGCCCGGCGGCCGAGCCGCCCGACCTCGACGCCGTCGACCTCGACCCGGCCGACGTCGGGTCGGTCGAGGCAGGCGAGCATGCGCAACAGCGTCGACTTTCCCGACCCCGACGGGCCCGCGACCACCGTGAGGCCGTGGCGGGGCACGTCGAGGTCGACGTCTTCGAGCGCGTGCACCTCCGTGGCCGCACTGCGGTAGGTGCGGGCGACGCCGATGCAGCGCGCCGCCGCGGCCGCAGGTTCGGCGTGGACGTCAACCGCCAAGGCGCAGCACCTCCTCGGGATCGGCGCGATCGGCGCCCCGCTGGGCGATGGCGGCTCCGGCCAGGGCCACGGCGGCGAGCGCGACCACGAGCCCCACCGGCAGCACCCACGGCACGGCGAGGAAGGTGCCGGGCGGCCGGTTGGGGAGCGGGTCGAGCCGGCGGTAGGCGAGCACGGCGGCCGCGGTCGCCACCGCGGCACCGACGAGGGCGCCGCTGCCGAGCACCGCGGCAACCTCGAGGAGCAGCGACCGCCGGTGGGCGCGGCGGGTCAGGCCCATGCGTCGGGCCATCGTGTAGGCGAGATGGAGCGCCCGCTGGCGGGCGTCGAGGTAGAGCAGCATCCCCGCCACGCTCAGCGCGCCGGCCACGAAGCCGAGGCAGAGCAGGAAGCCGAAGGTCCACCGGACCGATACGAACGCCAGCGATGCGAGAGCTTGATCGCCCCGGCGCAGGTACCGGTACGGCACGCGGGCGCGGTCGAGCGTGTCGGCGATCTTGGTCGCATCTCCTTTGACCCACAGCTGGCGGTCGCCCTGAAGGTCGAGCTGGTCCAGCAGCTTCCGGTCGACCACCAGCGTGGGACGGGTGAGCGCCCCGGGGAACGTCTTGGCCCGGTCGACCACCTGGAACCGCTGCGGCTGGCCGGCGCGGAGATCGAGCTCGACGATCGAGGGCATCGGGCCGACGGCCAGGGCCGGCACGGCGGCGGCGCCGGCCCGGGAGCGGATGTCGCGGAGCAGCGCCGGGAGCGACTTCGCGGCGAACCGGTCCTGCCAGAACGCGGCCCGCCCGAAGGTGTCGAGGTCGATCGCGAGCACCTGCACCTGGTGGTCGCCCAGGGTGAGCGGCCCCTCGAACGCGACCGTGGTCGAGTGCGGCTCGAGCGCTGGTGGCACCTGGTGGGGGTCGATGAGCGAGGCCGCCACGTCGCTGCCGAACGCCACCCGCGCCTTGGCCTCGAGGGACTGCGAGAGGGTGTTGGTGACGACGGCCGCGTACGCCAGCGTGGCCACCGAGACCCCCACGGCCGCGAGCAGGAGCACGGAGGCGCGGGCGTTGCCGGAGAGGCGGGCGGTGGCCAGGTACGCCGAGTCCCCCCAGTGGCGGGCCCGGGGCCGCACGGCGCGGAGCGCCCAGCGGGCGACCCGCATCGCGACCATGACGGCCCCGGCCACCAGGAGGAGCGGGAAAGCGAGCCCGAGCACGTCGAGGGTGGGCACCTCGATGCCGAAGATCGTCTTGGGTGGATGGGTGCGGAGATGGGCGAAGGCGACGGCCGCCAGCACCAGTGGCACCAGCTCCAGCGGCAGCAGCCGCACCACTGTGCCGATCCGGCGCGGACCACGGACCCGGCCGGCTTCCTCCTGGCGGGCCCGGAGCCCGGCCGCCACGGAGAGCAGCACGGCGGCGACGCCGGCTCCGACCACGGCGGCGACGAGGCTGCGCCGCACGGCGGCGGTGTCGATGGCGGCGCCCGGGCCGAGCGCGCCGATCGCCGCCCGGCACGCCACCCACCCGAGCACGGTGCCGGCGAGCACGCCGGGCGAGGTCTCGAGGGCGGCCTTCAGCCCGATCATCACGGGACCCACGCCCCGCGCCGCCAGCATCCGCACCTGGGCCCGCTGGCGGTCGACCCAGAAGCCGCCGGCCGCGGCGACGAGGAGGATGGCGGCGATGACACCCGCGGCGACCAGCGGGGCGATGGCGTGACCCACCGCCTTCGAGAGCGCGGACGCCCGAGCGTGCATGTCGGGCAGCTCCGACTGCACCGGCGTCGTGGACGTCGGCTGGAAGACCTGGGGCTCGATGAAGTTGAGGGCCTGCTGCCGGGTGAGCGGGTCGAGGCGGGCGATGAGCTCGGTGCCGTCGTCGTAGGAGACGCCGTGGGTGCGGACGGCGACTTCGACCGTCGCCTCCTCGGGTGGGCCGAGACCGAGGCGCATCGCCCGGAGCGCCTCGGGCGTCGTCAACAGCAGGGGCGGCGGCGGCACGCCGTCGTTGACGAAGATGTTCGGCTGCTGGATGCGGCCGACCTGGGTGCACCACCACCCGTCGATGGGCGCGGTCGCGAGGTCGCGGTAGACGCCGGTGATCGGCAGCTCACGCGTCTTGCCGGACGCGCCGACGACGCCGATCTGGGCGCCCACGCCGAGGTGCTCCCGCGCCGCGAACGTGTCGGGCAGCATGACGCCGGTCGCGTCCCCGTCCAGGATCGACACGTGCTGGCCGACCCGGCTGCGGGCGATCAGCCGCCCCAGCGGGAGCTGCGTGCCGTCGGCCCGTTCGAGGATGAGCGGATGCGAGACCGTGCTCTCGACGATCTCGCCCGCCGCGGGGACCCCGGCGAAGGCCTTCTCGGTGCGGGCGAGGGTGCCGGCCGTGTCCTGGCCGAACGCATTGACGGTGGCGCCGGCGTCGAAGCGGCACTCGCGTTCGATCTGGCTGGCCTGGGCCTGGCCCGCCGCGCTCGACAGGAAGAGGGGCGTGGCCGCCAGCACGGCGACGAGGACGAAGGTGGCGGCGGCCATCGCCCCCAGCACGTCGATCCGCCGCACCAGCGCCAGCGGGGCCCGGCGCCATGGTGGGCTGCCCAGGACCCGAAGCCCACCCATCCCTCGCACCCTACGTGACCCTGCCGCGGGTGCGGGGCAACCGCTTCAACTGGGCCGCCAGTTGCCGGTCAGTCC
>DATBGF010000178.1:0-1903 GCA_036558145.1 Acidimicrobiales bacterium | reverse complement strand
TACGCCTACGACCACGACATCCCGATCCAGGCGACGAAGGAGAAGGTGTACTCCATCGACGACAACCTCTGGGGCCGGGCGATCGAGTGCGGCGAGATGGAGGACCCCTGGGCCGTCCCGCCGCCCGGCGTGTGGCTGCTGACCACGCCCACCGCCACCGAGCCCATCGACGTGGTGGTGGCGTTCGTGGAGGGCATCCCCGTGGCGCTGGACGACGTCGAGCTGCCCATGCCGGACATGGTGGCCCGGCTCAACGAGCTGGTCGGCTCGTACGGCTGGGGCCGCATCGACATGGTCGAGAACCGGCGGGTCGGCATCAAGAGCCGGGAGACCTACGAGTGCCCGGCCAGCCTCGCCCTCATGCTGGCCCACGCCGACCTGGAGTCGATCTGCCTGGAGCGCGACCTGCAGCGGGAGAAGTCCCGGCTGGAGCCGCGCTACGCCGAGCTGATCTACGACGGCCTGTGGTTCAGCCCGCTCCGCCAGGCGCTCGACGCCTTCGTGGACGAGAGCCAGCGCCACGTGACCGGTGAGGTGCGGCTGCACCTGGCGCCGGGCTCGTGCACGGTGACCGGCCGGCGCAGCCCCCACAGCCTGTACGACTACTCGCTCGCCACCTACGACGCGGCCGACAACTTCCGCCACGAGGACAGCGAGGGCTTCGTGCGGCTGTGGGGCCTCGGGATCCAGACCTGGTCCGGCATCCAGGGACCGGGGTCCGGCTCGACGTGAGCACGCTCTGGCACGGTCGCTTCGAGGGCGGCCCGTCCGACGAGCTCCTCGCCTTCACCGTCAGCCTCGGCTACGACCGCCGGCTGGCGGGGGACGACCTGGCCGGCAGCCGCGCCCACGTGCGGGGACTGGCCCGGGCCGGCATCGTCACCGAGGAGGAGGCCGGCATCGTGCTGGCCGCCCTCGACCGGGTGGAGGACGAGCTGGGGTCGGGGGAGTTCGCCTTCGAGCGCAGCGACGAGGACATCCACACCGCCATCGAGCGCCGGGTCACCGCCCTGGCCGGCCCGGCGGGGGCCAAGCTCCACACCGGCCGGTCCCGCAACGACCAGGTCGCCACCGACCTGCGGCTGTGGACCCGGCGCGAGCTGGGCGCGGTCGCTGCCCGGGTGCTGGCGCTGCAGCGCACGTTGCTGGAGCGGGCCCGCGACGCCGGTCCCGCCTACCTGCCCGGCTACACCCACCTGCAGCGGGCGCAGCCGGTGCTCCTGGCCCACCACCTGCTGGCCCACGGCTGGGCGCTGTCGCGCGACTTCGACCGCCTGGTCGACTGCCGCCGCCGACTCGACGTGTCCCCGCTGGGCGCGGGGGCGTTGGCGGGATCGTCGCTGCCGCTGGACCCCGACTTCACCGCCGCCGAGCTCGGCTTCGCCGGTCGGTTCGAGAACAGCCTGGATGCGGTGAGCGACCGCGACTTCGTGGCCGAGGCGCTCTTTGCCCTGAGCCTGGTGGCGATCCACCTGTCCCGCATGGGCGAGGAGGTGATCCTGTGGGCGACCGACGAGTTCGGCTTCGCGCGCCTGGACGACGCCTACTCGACCGGGTCGTCGATGATGCCCCAGAAGAAGAACCCGGACATCGCCGAGCTGGCCCGGGGCAAGTCGGGCCGGGTGATCGGCAACCTGACCGGGCTGCTGGCCAGCCTCAAGGGCCTGCCGCTCAGCTACAACCGGGACCTCCAGGAGGACAAGGAGCCCCTGTTCGACGCGGTCGAGCAGGTCAGCCGGGCGCTGGCCGCCATGACCGGCCTGTACGCCACGCTCACGTTCGAGCTGGAGCGGATGCAGGCCGCCGCCGACTCGCCCTACGCCGCCGCCACGGACCTGGCGGAGCTGCTGGTGGAGCGGGGCGTGCCGTTCCGTGACGCCCACGCCCTGGTGGGTGCCCTGGT
>DATBGF010000177.1:0-4298 GCA_036558145.1 Acidimicrobiales bacterium | reverse complement strand
TCGCCACGGCGGCTCCCGACTACAAGCCGATGGACTTCTGGTCGTCAGAGCGCGAGGACGAGGGCATCGCCGAGTGGCTGACCGGCACCTACGAGGCCGCCGAGTCCGGCAGCCCCGACGCCGACCTGGCCGCCGTGGTCGGCCTGCCCTCCGCCGAGGGCGAGTAACCCCTACGACCGCGATGGGGGCGGCTCCGGCCGCCCCCATCTGCGCGTCCGGTGTCGCACTACGGCGCGGTACGCTGCGGTACATGGCGATCGCCTCGACCTCCTACCGGCTCGACGCCGAGCTCAAGCGCCACCTCGCGACCCACGCGGCTTACGAGGGGATCACGGAGACCGCTCTCGTAACCCGGTTGCTGGAGGAAGGGCTCCGCATGGCCCGCTTCCCGGGCATCGTGTTCCGCGACGGCCCGACCGGGCGTCGACCGGGACTGTCCGCCGGACCCGACATCGTCGAGGTCATGTCCGGCGTGCGCTATGCCGTCGGCCGAGGCGAGGCGAAGATTCGCGATGCGGCGGAGCAGATGGGGCTGCCCGAGCGGCTCATTCGGCTGGCGGTCGACTACGCCAGCGCGTACCCGGATGAGGTCGAGGAAGCACTTGCGCGTTACGACGCGGCTCTCGACGAGGCCAAGGCCATGGCTGAGCAGCGCGCCCGCTTGCTCGCCTCGTGAGGTTCCTGATCGACGAGATGTTCGGCGGTCAGATGGCCGTGCACCTGACCGCCTGCGGCCATGATGCCGTCCACGTTGCCGACGTGGAGTTGCTGTCCGCCCCGGACGCCGATGTGCTGTGCAAGGCGGTGGCCGATGATCGGGTGCTCCTCACCGAGAATGCCGACGACTTCATCGCACTGCTCGATGAGCGGGAGAAGGGGGGGGGGGGTCTCCCGCTCGCGGTCGTCGTGATCGCTCGAAAGTCGTCGGTGCGTGGGAAGGCGATGCACCGGGCCCTGGCCGAGCGGTTGGTGAGGTGGGCGAAGGAGAACCCCGAGCCGTACCGCCACGTGCACTGGTTGCCGAAGTACCGGGGCTAGACCATGGCGCCCAGGTTGGCTTCGTGGTGGGCCTGCATGAAGCGGACCAGGGTGGGGAGGTAGTCGGCTACCGGGGGGCAGACCACGCCGCTGCCCTCGAGGTCGCGCTGGGCCTGGGTCGTGTCGTAGTGGGTGGGGTGGACGAAGTACTCGACCGCGCTGGCGGGGATGCCGACGAAGCGCTGAAGCGGGCCGATGTTGGCCAGGGCCCAGGTGGTCAGGCGGCGGGGGAGGGGGATCCGGATGCCCCGCTTGCCGGTGGCCCGGCACATCTCGTCCAGCAGGTCCGACACCGTGAGCGGGTGCGGGTCGGCCAGTTGGTAGGTCAGGCCGGCCGAGGCGGGGCCGTGCGAGAGATGGGTGATGGCGTCGAGGACGAAGTCCGACGGGACCATGTTGAACCGGACCATCGTGGGGTCGCCCACCAGGGGGACCAGCGCCCGGTCGCCTTGGCGGACCAGCCATTGGAGCAGGAAGTACGGCCCGTCGAACTTCTGCGTGTCGCCGGTGTGGGAGTCGCCCACCACGATCGAGGGCCGGTAGACCGTCGTGGGCATGCCGCCGGCGCGGGCTTCGGCCACCTCTACCTCGGCCAGGAACTTGGTCTCCTCGTAGAAGTTGTTGAACGACTGGCCGACGTCGAGGTCCGTCTCCCGGAACGGCCCGCAATGGCGGCCGCTCACGTAGCAGGTGCTGACGTAGTGGTGGCGGCACAGGGACGGGCAGTCCGAGGCGAAGCGCAGGACGTTGCGGGTGCCCTCCACGTTGACCCGCAGGCCTACGTGGCGGGGCACGCTCAGGTCGTAGACCGCGGCCAGGTGCCAGATCTCGCCGACGGACCCGGCCAGGCCGGCGCCGCCGCCCTCCATGCCGAGGCCCGGGGCGGTCAGGTCGCCCTCGACCAGGTCGATCCGGCCCGCGAGGCCGGGATCCAGCGCTTCCAGCTCCGCCAGGCGGGACTTGGCCACGCCCTCGAACTTGGGCTGCACCAGGCACGCGGCGCGGGCCTCGGGAGCGCGGGCGAGGATGCGGGGAAGGAGTCGGGAGCCCAGGAATCCGGGGAACCCGGTGACGAAGATCGTCCCGGCGTCGGTCATGCCCCGGTTATACCGGCTCGGGCTCGTCCCGTTCCCGCCGCCGCTGGATGACCAGCGCCAGCGCCGCCAGCGGTAGCGCCAGGAGCAGGGGATCGAGGGTGGCGCGGAAGCGGCCGTTCTCGCCGAACTCGATCAGGTCGCCGCCGAGCACGATCACCGCCGTCGTGAACGCCCCCACCAGCCACACCAGCTCACCGGCCGGCCAGGCGGCCCGGTCCCGCCAGCCGATCCTGGCCATGCGCACGATGGCCAGCACCCCGCGGCCGGCGACGAACAGGCTGAGGCCGATCAGCGTCAGTGAGACGGTGATCGGCAGGCCCGTCGCCTCGATCCCCCTCACCAGTGGCAGGTTCCAGTCGGACATGCCGATCGTGACGTGCACGGGCAGCAGGACCGTGCCGTAGGCCTTGTCGAGCCAGGTGTCGGGGTGACCGATGTGGGCCGGCTGGTAGGACATGGCCAGCGCCGGGACCCGGTCGTGGAGGTAGCGGCCCGGGTGGCGGCGGACCAGGGTCAGGGCGTCGGACTGCGCCTGGTCGTAGAGCGGGATGTAGCACTCGTCGTTGAAGTTGGCGATGGCGATGCCCCGGTACGGCGGCTTCTCGGCCTCGCTGACCGCCTCGTTGGCGTGCACGGGGCGGCAGCCGTCGAGCCACTTCTCGTACTGGTCCAGCAGCCCCCACGGGTACTCCAGCGCCAGGTCGCTGACCTCGCCCGACTCGACGTCGGCGCGCACCAGGTCGGCGTCCATCGGCGCCACGATGCCGCGCTGCATGTTGAAGCCCAGCCAGCTCGACGTGGTCGGGACCCCGAACACGATCTGGTTCTTGAGCATCCAGCCGCCGATGAGCACGACGGGGATGGCGAACGCGGCCGCGGCCTGGCGCAGCGTCACCTTGCGGGCCACTACGACCACCGCGAGGACCGCCAGCACCCACGGCGGGTTGAACAGGCTGCGGGTCATGGCGGTGAGTGTCAGCAGCCCGGCGGTGGCGAGCAGCCACCCCGTCCCCGGCGTCTGCAGGTAGCGGACCATGGCGTACAGCGAGCCGATGAGCAGCAGCGCCACCGGCGTCTCGTAGCTGGAGATGCTCATCGTGGCCAGGAGGCTCGGGTTGAGCAGCGTCACGGCCACGATCACGCCCGCCACGATGGGCCCGACCCCCAGGCGGACCAGCAGGCCGTGGAGCAGCAGGGCGATGCCCGCCAGGGACGCCACGTACACCGCGAAGACGGCCCCGGTGATCGGCACGTCGAGCCAGGCGAGGAAGCCGACCACGATGTTGTAGGCGGGGGGTTGGGTGTGCAGGTACCAGACGCTGCCGAGCGGGTCGTGGGCCAGGACCCGCAGGTCGGCCAGCTGCCAGTAGGTGGCCAGCTCGACGCGGCGGTTGCCGTGGCCGGTGGCCAGGAGGGTGGTGGTGCCGATCGCCACGCTGGCCAGGCCCAGGGCCCGGCCGGCCCACATCCGGGACCGGCTCGGCCGGGGGCGGGTGCGCCCGGTGTCCGGGGCGGCACCGGCGTCGTCGGGCGCGCCCGGTGTGCCCGGCGTGTCCGGAGGCGCGTCCTCACCGGGCGTGGCCTCGCCTTGCGGGGCGCGGCCCGGCCGCAGCTCGGCCGAGGCAGCCCCAGGCGTGCTCGACGTGGTGCCGCCGCGCATCCGACGACTGTACGGCGCGCACAGCACTGGCGCTCAACCGGGGGGCTAGCCTTATCATTTCGTGGCCCAGGGGACCACGAGCCCGGGGGAGGGCTGGGATTGACCACGACCGAACCGGTGAGGGATCGCGAGAACCCCGCACTCACCGACCCCGAGGACGGGACGGCGCCCGCGCCGGACGTCACGGTGGACGTCGTGGACGCCGAGATCAGGGTCGAGCCGGAGCCCGAGACCCCGGCCGCCGCTCCCGTCCGCCCCCGCCGCTACATGCCCGGCCTGGACGGCATGCGGGGCGTCGCCATGGCGGCGATGCTCCTCTACCACCACGGCGTGACGTTCGTGTCCGGCGCCATGTTCACGGTGTCGACGTTCTTCACCCTGTCGGGCTTCCTCATCGCCACCGTGGTCCTGGGCGAGCACTCCCGCACCGGGCGGGTGTCGCTCCCCAAGTTCTTCGAGCAGCGGGCCCGGCGCCTCCTGCCCGCGGCGCTGGCCGCCATCGT
>DATBGF010000176.1:0-2856 GCA_036558145.1 Acidimicrobiales bacterium | reverse complement strand
GGTCAGCCAGAACGCCCTCATGGCCACCGGCACCCATCCCGACTACACGGCCGCGGTGCTCGAGCACTACGCCTCGATCTTCGACGACTGGCGGGCCATGCTCGCCCGCGCCCGGGAGCGGGGCGAGGTGGCCGCCGGCGTCGACGCCGACACCGTCCTGCTCACGCTGGTCTCCCCGCTCGTGGTGGTGCCGCTGCTGTTCCGCCGCCGGCTCTCGCCGGACGAGATCGGCGCGGTCGTGGACCTGGTCCTGCGGGGTAGCGTTCGCTAGACCATCGAGGGGGGAACCAGATGGCTTGGATCAGAGCTGGTGAGACGGACGTGCACGTCATCGAGGAGGGCACGGGCCAGCCCCTCCTGTTCCTGCACGGCTTCGGATCGTGTGCGGAGGCGTGGCACCGCCAGCTGGCGGCGTTCTCGTCGCGCTGCCGGGTGATCGCCTACGACAGCGTCAACCACGGGCACTCGTCGGTCTCGCCCGAGGGCGGGACCGAGCCCGACCGGGCCGACGAGCTCGAGGCCGTGCTGGAGGCGCTCGGCATCGACAACCCGATCGTCGCCGGCAACTCGATGGGGGCGCTGACGACGCTGCGCTGGGCGACCCGCCATCCGGACCGGGCGCGGGGGCTGATCCCGTCGGGCATGGGCGTGGCCCCGCCGGACAGCGGCGACTCGGCGGCCGAGACGGCCCGCCGGGCCCGGATGTTCGCGCCCATCGACGCCGCGACGCTGTTCATCCCGGCCGAGGGCGGGTTCACCCCGGAGTTCCCGAAGGCGAGCCCGGTCGAGTACGAGCGCTACATCCGGCTGCGCTCGACCGCGACCCGCATCGAGGCGTCCCGCCGCCCGCGCCGGCCGACGATGGCGGACCCGTCCCGGGACGAGCTGGCGGAGCGGGTGGGGAAGATCTCGTCGCCCATGCAGATCATCGTGGGCGAGCGCGACTGGCTCCGCGACCGGGCCCGCCACCTGCACCAGCTGGTGCACGGATCGCTGTTCGCGGAGATCCCCGGCGCCCCGCACAACGTGTACTACGAGACCGCTGACGCCTACAACGCGGTGGTGTCGGCGTTCCTCGACACGCTCGGCGTGTAGGGCCCGGCGGCCCGGTAGGTCGCCACGAGGACGCCGCTGGGCGCCGGCGTGGCCTCCACGAGCTCCAGCGAGGTGGGCGCGCCAGCCGTGAAGAGCCGGCGGCCCCGGCCCAGCACCAGCGGGTGCACGAGCAGCAGGAGCTCGTCGACGAGCCCGTGCTGCATCAGCGTGCCGATCAGCTCACCGCTGCCCATGATGTGCAGCTCGCGCCCGGGACGGGCCCTGAGCTCGCCCACGGCCGCGACCACGTCGGGCCCGAGCAGCGTCGAGTTGGGCCAGGGGAGCGGCTCGCTGAGCGTGGTCGACGCCACGTACTTCCGGGCGTTGTTCAGCGCGTCCTTGAACGGCCCGCCCCGCTCGTTCCAGGCGCCGAGCATCTGCTCGTAGCTGCGCCGCCCGAGCACGAGGCCGTCGCTCTGGGCCATGCGGGCGCCCATCGCCCGGCCGACGACGGGGTCGGGCGCCTCGCTGCCGTCGGCGGCCCAGCCCCCCAGGTCGAACCCGTCCCGCGTGTCCTCGTCGGGATGGCCCGGCCCCTGCATCACGCCGTCGAGGGTGACGTGGTTGATGACCACGAGTCGCATCGCTCTCTTCCTTCCGATCAAACTAGACGGTACAGTCTAGTTTGATGCCTACCCGGGGCGAGCGCAAGCGAACCGCCATCCTCGACGCAGCCGGCCAGGTCTTCCTCGCCAAGGGCTACGTCGGCACGAGCATGGACGAGGTCGCCGCCGTGGCTGGGGTGTCCAAGCAGACCGTCTACCAGCACTTCCGCGACAAGGAGACCCTGTTCCACGAGCTGATCACCGCCACGGTGCTCCACGGCGCCGATCAAGTCGCCGAGGCGCAGGTCCTCCCGGGCGAGCGACCGCTGGCCGAGGAGCTGCGGGCCTTCGCCCGCCTCCTGCTGCACGGGGTGATGCAGCCCCAGGTCCTGCAGCTGCGGCGGGTCGTCATCGCCGAGGCGACGCGCTTTCCCGGGTTGGGCCGGACGTTCTACGACCTCGGCCTGGTCCGGACCGTCGCCTCCATCGCCGCGGTGCTGCCCGGCCTGGACGACCCCGAGCTGGCGGCCGAGCACTTCGTCTGGCTGGTGCTCTCGATCCCGCTCAACCGCGCCATGCTCCTCGGCGACGAGCATGGGATCGGGCCCCGGGACCTCGACCGCTATGCCGATGCCGGGGTCGACGCCTTCCTGGCGGCCTACGGCCTGTGACGGCTACGGGCCCGGGATTGCGGGTAGCCGCGTGCCGACGACCATCCAGACCAGGAGGCCAAGGATGAGCGACGGCAGTTTCGACAAGGCCAAGGGCCGCGCCAAGGAGGCCGCCGGCGACCTGACCGGCAACGACGACCTCCGGCGCGAGGGCAAGGTCGACCGGGCCAGCGGCTCGATGAAGGACAAGCTCGACCGGGCCATGGACAAGATCCGCGACCTGGTCAGCCGCGACCGGTAGGAGCCCTACGACGGCGCCCAGGTGCCATCCGGCCCCTGGGCGTACGTCGCTGTCGCCGTCGCTCGGCCCGCCGGGGTGGCCAGCTCGGCGACGGCGTCGACCGCGAGGTCGATGTCGCTGGTGGTCGTGTAGGCGCCGAAGCTGAGCCGGACCATGCCGGGGACGCCGCCGGCCGTGCCGGCGTTGATGACGTAGGCCGGGGTGAGGTCGAGCAGGTGGGCGATGTAGGGCTGGGCGCAGAAACAGCCGCTGCGCACGCCGATCCCGTGTTCGTAGCCGAGCACCGCGGCGACCACGCCCGGGT
>DATBGF010000175.1:0-3229 GCA_036558145.1 Acidimicrobiales bacterium | reverse complement strand
CCGCTCGGCCACCTCGCCAGAGCTGCGCCGGACGTCGCCGCACACGACCATGGCCCGGTCGGGGACGGCCGCCGCCACCACGTCGTGGACCGCGGCCAGCGGCCACTCGGCCGTCACGCCAGCACGTCCGCCGGCAGCATGCGCTTGGCCAGCTTGCCCGTGGGCAGACGGGGCAGCGCCTCCACGAACACGACCGAGCGCGGGCACTTGAAGTGGGCGATGCGGGCCCGGCAGAACTCGATCAGCTCCCGGGCCAGCGCGTCGCTCGGCTCGCCAGCCGGCTGGACGACGGCGCGGACCGCCTCGCCCAGGTCGGGGTGGGGGACGCCCACCGCGGCCACGTCCTCCACCGCCGAGTGCAGGATCAGGACGTCCTCCACCTCGCGGGGGTACACGTTCACGCCGCCCGAGATGATCATGTTCGACACCCGGTCGGTCAGGTACAGGTAGCCGTCCTCGTCGACGCGGCCGATGTCGCCGAGCGTGGCCCAGCCCCGGGCGTCGAAGGCGGCCGCCGTCTTCTCCGGGTCGCCGTGGTACTCGAAGCGGGCCCCGGACTCGAACCACACCTGGCCCTCCTGGCCGGTCGGCACCTCCTCGCCGCCGGCGTCGACGATGTGGACGGCGCCCAGCAGCGAGCGGCCGACGGAGCCGGGGTGGGCCAGCCACTCCTCGGAGCCGATGGCGCAGAAGCCGGCGCCCTCGCTGCCCGAGTAGTACTCGTACACGATCGGCCCCAGCCACTCGATCGCCGCCCGCTTCACCTCGGGCGGGCAGGGCGCCGCGGCGTGCACCGCGACCTGCAGGCTGGACAGGTCGTGGCGGGACCGCTCGGCCTCGGGCACCCGCAGCATCCGCACGAGGTGGGTGGGCACGAACTGGGCGTGGGTGACCCGGTGGCGCTCGACCAGGCGCAGCACCTCGACCGGATCGAACCGGTCCATGATCACCGTGGTGGCGCCGAGCCGGTGCATGGCGGTGGTCCACCCCGCGGGCGCGGCGTGGTAGAGCGGCGCCGGGCTGAGGTACACGCTGTCGCCGCTGGCGCCGTAGAGGCCCTGGACCAGCAGCACGAACCCGGAGGTCCCGCCCGTGCCCAGCGGCTCGCCGATCCGGGGCGGCATGATGCCCTTGGGCTTGCCGGTCGTGCCCGAGGAGTAGAGCATCCACGTGCCCTCGCACTGCTGGGCCGGCGGCGTGGAGGGCTGGCCGGCCAGCGCCTCCTCGTAGTCGCGGAAGCCGGGGAGCGACCCGCCGATGGCGAAGCCGTGCGGGACACCGCCGACCATGTCCCCCAGGGCGGCCGAGGCGAACAGGACCGACGCGCCGCAGTCCTCCACGATGTACGCGGCCTCGTCGGGCGACAGGTGCCAGTTGATGGGCGTGACGTACAGGCCGGACCGCAGCGCGCCCCAGACGACCTCGAAGAACTCCAGCCGGTTCTCGAGCAGCACGGCGACGTGGTCGCCCGGCTCGCAGCCCACGGAGCGCAGCAGGTGGGCGACCCGGCACGAGCGCTCCTCCAGCTGCGCGTAGGTCAGGACCGCGCCGGTCTCGCCCTCGATCACGGCGGGCCGGTCGGGCGCCTCGGCCGCGAACCGGCTGGGATGCAGCACGTCATCGCTCATCAGAAGTGGTCGAGGAGATCGACGACCGTCTTGGCCTTCTGGCCGAGCATGACCCGGCCCACGACCGCCATGTGGGTGCGCCAGTGCTTCTCGGCCTCGTCGGCGTCCCCCGCCTCGATCAGGCCGGCCAGCCGGTCCTGGGAGCGGACGCCGCGGCGCCGGGTGGCCTCGGACTGGTCGCGGTCCGGCGAGGCCTCGCTGACGGCGGTGACGGCCCGCACCACGACCTCGTTGAGCATCTCGGCCAGGATCGTGAGCGTCTGGTTCCCGGCCAGCGCCACCAGCTCCTCGTGGAAGCGGGCGTTGGCCTCGCCGAAGGCGGCCGGGTCGTCGATGACCGCCTCCTCCTCGACGATCAGGCCCCGGAGCCGCCGGGCCGCCTCCTTGCGGCTGCGCCCCTGGGCCAGGAGGCGGACCGCCGCCGGCTCCAGGATCGTGCGGGCCTCGAACACGTCGGCCAGCGACACGTTGCGGTACTGGAGGACCAGGGCCGCCGTGCGGGCCGCGTGGCGGTGGTCGGGACGGTGCACGACGACGCCGCCCTGCACGCCGCGGACCACGGTGATCAGGCCCTCGGCCTCCAGGATCCGCAGCGCTTCGCGCAGCGACGGCCGGGACACGCCGAAGCGCTCGATCAGGTCCGGCTCGTGGCCGAGCGAGTCGCCCTCGTCGAGCTCGCCGGTGATGATCAGCCGGCGCAGCTCGTCGGCGATCTGCTGGGGCTTCTCCCGGCGGGCCACCCGCCCGGGCCGCTGACCGTCAGGCATCCGTCGCGACCGTACCGGTTGCGGCCAGCGCCGAGATGTCCACCAGCGAGCGCAGCATGCTGTTGAGGTGGGTGCAGGTGGACGGCCCCTTGAGGTCGGCCCGCACCCGGGCCGGGAGGTCGGCCACCGCCACGCCCACCATCCGCGAGGCGCTGGCGACCGCGCCCGGGCAGGCGTCCCACGGGAGCACCCGGGCGTCGACCTCGACCCGGGCGAGGCACCCCTCGCCGTCGACCGCGGCCTCGATCCCGTACTCGTGCAGCGCGATCTCGGCGCCCTCGCCCGACCACGAGTCCCGGAAGTGGGCGTGCACCTCCCGCCCGGCGACCTCCAGCAGCCGGCGGCGCCGGACGGTCCCCTCCCCCAGCGGTGCGAGCGCGTGCCAGCCGTCCGGATCCTCCCGCTCCAGCGGGGGCGCCGGCGGGCCCGACGGGATCGCGATGTGGCCGGTGGCCGCCAGCACGTCGTGGAGCGGCTCGCCCACGGCCCAGCCCGCGCAGACGTCGGCCTGGAGCGCCGCCCGCAGCGGCCCGTCCGCCCCGTCGGGGAGGACGCCGCCCCGGGCCAGCGCGTAGCCCGACACGTGGTAGGCCCCGGGGAAGTCGTCGAGCAGCGCGGCCAGCAGGGTGCGCCGGGCCGCGTCGTCGGGGAAGGCGGTCGCGGCCCGCCGGCCGAACCCGGAGCGCAGGCCGGCCCCGACCAGCTCGCCCAGCCCGGGCGGGCCACCCTCGATGCCCTCGACCTCCCCGGACACCGCCACCCCCACGGTCAGCGACAGCTCGGACAGGACCTGCGTCCGGCCCGCGGCGTCCACCGCCCGGTCCCGCCCGGCCA
>DATBGF010000174.1:0-1913 GCA_036558145.1 Acidimicrobiales bacterium | reverse complement strand
GGACGTCCCGCCGGTCTGGTTCGGCCAGCTCAACACCGAGCCGCCCCACCGGGCCGTTGCCGGGCTCGGAGCCGAGGTCGTTCGGGCCGACCAGGAGGCGCTGATGGCCGTGGCCTGGAAGCACGCGGCCGGGCTGCGCGCGGTCAACCGCACATTGGGCCGCGCCCGGCTTGCCTGGGAGCTAGGCGCCAAGGCCGAACTCCGGGTCAAGACCCTCGACGACGCCCAGATCGTGCAGTTCGCCGGACCGGCCATGGCCCGACTGACACACCCTGAGGGCGGGACGGTCAGGGGCGCCTTGACCGCTTCGGCGCTGCCGGCCGGGCTCGTCTCGGGCGCGTTCCGGCGCCTGACCAGCACCGTGCGCGGTTTCACCGCGCCGAGCCCGGGCGGCGGTCAACGCTTGCCGGCCACCGCCGCCGTCACCGCCGCCGCCATGGCCGCTCCGGCCGCGTTCGCGGCCGCATGGCGCACGCCCACCGTCGTACCCGGCACGGAGCTGGACGAGCCGCTCCCCGACCTCGACCCGCTGGTGTCCGGAGCGAGCGAGCTGAGCGCCAGGAGCGCCGCCACCCGCCGGCGCGGCCGCATCGGTGACCCGGACCTGGAGCCAGGCCCCATCGAGGCGCCCGGCCCGACGTTCCCCACTGACGACCTGGCCGTTCAGGTCCGGGCCGGCCTCGACCCGGTAGTGACGGTCAGGGCCATGGTGGACACGCGCGTGCTCGGGCTCTCGGCCGACCGGGACCATGACGCTCCGCCCCGGGTGCGGGCCAACCCCGAGTTCACCACGCCCATGTCGGAGCGGCTGATCGCCCTGTCGGTCGAATACCTGGTGCCCGGAATCGGGACCATCCCGGACGACACCCTCGGGCTGCTGGAGATCAACCGGCCGTTCATCGAAGCGTTCCTGGCCGGGTTCAACCACGAGTTGGGCCGCGAGTTCCTGTGGCGCGAGTACCCGGCTCGCCCCAGCGCCACCTGGGCGCGCCAGTTCTGGGACACAGGGCCAAGCGGGCCGGTCGACATCGTGCCGATCGCCGGCTGGTCGGCGGCCACCCCGCTCGGCGACCACGAGCCGGAGGAGGCGGGCGCGGCCAGCCTCGTCCTGCTGCTCAAGGGTGCCTTGCCTCGCCGCTATCCGGACCTGCGCGTCTACGTGGTCGAGGCCGAGTGGACGACCGACGACGAGGGCAACGACAAGCGCAGAGAGAAGGGCGGCGGCCAGGTCCGCACGCCGGTGCTGGCGGGGCGGCTCGAGCGCGACACGTTCTTCTGGGGCTTCGAGTTGACCGAGATCGAGGCCAGGGGCAATACGGACCCGAATGCCCACCGGCCGGGCTGGTTCTTCGTGCTCGAGGAGAAGCCGGGCGCAACCCGCTTCGGGCTCGACGCGCCCAAGGCAGGCCTCAGGGGAAAGGCGCCCAACCGCTGGTCGAACCTGTCCTGGTCTCACCTGGCTCCGGAGGGCGATGACCCGCTGCCCACCTTCGTGGACGCGACCGAGCCAGCGTGGCTTGCGGACGGGGTCGAGCGGGAGGGCAACGGCGGCAAGGACGCCTGGGGCGAGAACGCCGCCGCCATGGCCCGGATCACCCTCCAGCGCCCGGTCCGCATGCTCGTCCACGCCGACTCGATGCTCCCGCCAGGGCCGTCGCTGCCCGGCGGCTGGCCCCCGCCCGACTTCGACCCGTTCGACCCCACCCAGCGCGGCCACCCAGGCCCAGGGCCGCGGCCGCCCCGCTCGCGCCCAACCCCGCCGGAGCCGAGCGGGCCACGCCCGGAACGGGTCCCACCCGATCGCCCCGGGCCGCCTCGCCCGCGCCCGGCCCAGCGCGACCTGGACAAGCCCCCGCCGAAGCCCTCGACGCGGCGCCCGCCGGGCGCGGGCGCCGGCGGATCCACACACCCGG
>DATBGF010000173.1:0-7210 GCA_036558145.1 Acidimicrobiales bacterium | reverse complement strand
GCGCCCGTGGCGGCGAACGCCTCGGCATACCGGTCCCGCTCGCCGGCCGGCAGCCCTTCCAGCGTGGTCACGGCCTTGCCCGCCACCCGTTCGAGCCCGAGGTTGCAGGCCACGACCGGCTTGCCGTCCACCAGCACGGTGCAGCAGCCGCACTGCCCGGTCGGCGAGCACCCGTCCTTGGGGCTGGTGACGTCCAGCTCCTCACGCAACGCCGCCAGCAGATGCGGGTGCTCCCCGACCTCCACCGGCGTCCCGTTCAGGACGAAGCTGTACGCCACCCCACCAGCCTGGCACGAATCAACAAAGTGTTGAAGTGCTCCTTCACCGCGGCCGGCGCCGGCCCATGCTGCGATCCCGCTCCAGGACCTGGCGGGCGTGCGCGGACATCTTGCGCCGGGCGTTCCAGCGGGCGCCGTAGACCCGGTAGCCGAGCACCGCCAGCACGCCGACCACGAACACGATGCCACCGATGGCGGGCCCCAGCGCCAGGTCGAACAGGCCCAGCAGCCGGAAGATGACGAGCAGGGCGATGATGCCGGGCAGCCCGGTGCGCAGGTCCCGCAGCATGCGGATCGGCGCGTCGCTGCGCGGGTCGAGCTTGCCCGCCTCGACGAAGTGGTCCGCCGCCGACCTCACGTCGCCCCGCTGGCGGGCGGCCAGGCCCAGGACCTGGTGGCCGATCGGGTTGTCGGGCGCGACCGAGAGCGCCTGCTCCGCCCAGTGGGTGGCACCGGCGGGATCGCGCTCGGCCAGGCACGCCTTGGCGTGCGCCAGGTAGCCGCCGGCCGACGTGGGTCGCAGCCGGACGGCCTCGGCGGCGTGCGCGTGCGCCTCGGCGGTGAGCTTGTGGTCCATCCGCCGGTGGGCCCGCGATCCGGAGACCATCCTGATCAGCGCCTCGGCCCGCATCACATGGGACTCCGAGTCGTGCGGCTCCAAGGAGATCGCGTGGGCCAGCAGGTCGGCGGCGCGGGCGAAGTGGCCCGACCGGTAGGTCGCCCACCCGAGGACCTGGTGCGCCTTGGCCCGGTCGGGCTGGAGCTCTACGGCCCGGCGGGCGGCGGCCACCGCGTCCTTGTCCCGCGTCTCGCACAGGGCGATGGCGTACAGCAGGGCCAGCTGCGGGTCCGCCGGCTCGCCGGCCAGGCCCTCCCGGGCCGCAGTGGCGGCCTCGTCGTAGCGGCCCATGCCGATGAGCGCCCGGGCGCGGTCCTTGGCGCCGCCCTGGGGGTCGGTCATCGCCGCTTGAGGTAGGGCAGCAGGTCGTCGTAGGTGCCGCCCTCGTTGGCGTAGAGGGCGAAGTTGCGGGCCGTGTCCAGCCAGGCGCCCACGCTGGGCCGGACCTGCTTGGCCGCGCCCGCCAGGTCGGCCTGGGTGACCGGGTGCGTGACGCCGGTCTGCAGCGACGCCTCCATGGCCCGCTCGGTCGCCTGGTCGCAGATCAGGGCCAGGTCGGCGCCCGAGTAGCCGTCGGTGGACCGGACGACGCCCCGCAGGTCGAGCTTCTCCGTCGGCTTGCCCGCCAGGTGCAGGCGCAGGATCGCCTCCCGGGCCGGCGGGTCCGGCGGGAGCACGAGCAGCATCCGGTCGAACCGCCCGGGACGCAGCAGGGCCGGATCCACGTCCCACGGGTGGTTGGTGGCGCCGAGGACGAAGACGCCCTCGTTGTCGGTGCTGGCCCCGTCGAGCTCGGCCAGGAGCTGGTTGACGACGCCCCGCATGGCCGCCCCGCCGGCGCGCAGGGCCGCCCGCTTCTGGCCGATGGCGTCGATCTCGTCGAAGAACAGCACGCAGGGCCGGTTGCGCCGGGCCGCGTCGAAGATGCCCCGCAGGTTGCGCTCGCTGTTGCCGATCCACATGTCGAGCACGTCGGTCAGCCCGACCTCGTAGAAGTTGGCGCCGAGCTCACCGGCGAGGGCCCGGGCGATGAACGTCTTGCCGCAACCGGGCGGGCCCCAGAGCAGCAGGCCACCGCGCAGCGACTTGCCGAACTGGGCCCCGATGTCCGGGTGGCGCAGGGGCGCCAGGAACGACAGCTCCAGCCGGCGCTTCACGTCGTCCATGCCGCCGACGTCGGCGAGCCGCGCGCCCGGCCTGGTGAGCTCGCCGATCTCGATCCCGGACGGGGCCTCGGTCTCGGACCACTGGCCGAGCAGCTCGTCGGCGGTGTCGGGCACGACGCTGGCCGCCGGTGCGGCTGCGGCGGCCGGGGCGGCCCCGCCCAGGGTCGCCGTGGCCTCGGCCATGATCCGCAGCGCCCCGGGGTGGTCGGGCTGGGCCTGGAGGACCCTGGCCGCGTGCCCGAGGGCCTCGGCATGGCGCCCGGCGGCGACCAGCAGGTCCGCCAGGTGGCACCGCAGGGCCGCGTTGGCCTCGTCCCCGGCGACCGCGGCCTCGAGCGCCGCGATCACCGCCGGATCTGCTCGACCACCCGACTCCCCAGCCATCGCCCGGACGATACGCGTCCGGGCGCCCTCGATCCGGTCGGGCCAGAATGGCGGATGCCCTCGTCGCTGTACGTGAACCACGCGACCTCGTCCCTGCCGGCCGAGGCCCGGCCGGGCCCGGAGGTCCAGGTGTTCCACCGCACGCTGCCGGGGTACGCGCCGACGCCCCTGCGGGACATGCCCGCCCTGGCCGAGCTGGCCGGGGTCGGGCGCGTGCTGGTGAAGGACGAGTCGAGCCGCTTGGGCCTGCCGGCGTTCAAGGTCCTGGGCGCGTCGTGGGCCACGGTGCGGCTGCTGGCGGACCGGCTCGGCCGCAGCGTGGCGCACACGTCGCTGGACGACCTGGGGTCGACCGTCGCCGATGAGCTGGGGTCGCTGCGGCTGGCGGCCGCCACGGACGGGAACCACGGGCGGGCGGTGGCGCACATGGCTCGCCTGCTCGGCGCTCACGCCACCATCGCCGTGCCCGAGGGGACGGCGGAGGCCCGCATCGACGGCATCGCGTCCGAGGGCGCGGAGGTCATCGTCTGCCCGGGGACGTACGAGGACGCCGTGACCCTGATCGCGGGCATGGCGAGCGACACCACGCTGGTCGTGTCGGACACGTCCTGGCCCGGCTACGAGGACGTGCCCAAGCGGGTGATCGAGGGCTACTCGACGATCTTCGCCGAGATCGAGGACCAGGCCGCGGGCGCGCCGATCGACGTCGCCGTCGTCCCGCTGGGCGTCGGCGCCCTGGGCGCCTCGGCCGGCACCTGCCTGCGCGCCGGCCGGGCCCCCGGTGAGGGCCCGCTGCTCGTCGGCGTCGAGCCCGACTCCGCCGCCTGCGTGGTCGCCGCGGTCAAGGCCGGCCACCTGGTCGAGGTCCCCGGCCCCCACGACTCGATCATGGCCGGCCTCAACTGCGGCCTGGCCTCCATGCTCGCCCTCCCCACGGTCAGCGCCACGTTCGACGCCTTCCTGGCCATCGACGACGACCGCTGCCGCCTGGCCATCCGCGCCCTCGCCGACGCCGGCCTCGACGTGGGCGAGACCGGCGCCGCCGCCCTCGCCGGCCTCCTGGCCCTGGTGGACGACCACCGCGACGCCCTCCCGCTCCCCGCCACCGCCACAGTCCTGCTACTGGTCACCGAGGGCGTCACCGACCCCGCCAACTTCCAACGCATAGTCGGCCGCCCACCCCGCTGACGCACGAGGACGGACCTAGGGGTCGTCGGTGATCAGGCCGTACTGGGACGGTTCGCGGTGGCGGGCCAGGTCGAAGACCGTGGACTTGTAGGAGATCGTGGCGTCGAGGTCGCACTCGGCCAGCGCCAGCTCGTCGGCGAGGCCGGTGCACTGGGCGACGATGGTGCCGGACGGGTGGATGATGCAGGTGCCGCCGATGTGGTCGATGCCCTCTTCGTTCCCGGCCTTGGCCACGCCGACCACCCAGGTGCCGTTCTGGTAGGCGCCGGCCTGCATGACCAGGTGGTTGTGGAAGTCGCTGTGGCGGTCGTGGTCGGGGGCCGGGGGGTTGTGGAGGGGGGTGTTGTAGCCGATGCAGACCAGCTCCACGCCCTGGAGGCCCAGCATGCGGAAGGCCTCGGGCCAGCGGCGGTCGTTGCAGATGAGCATGGCGACGCGGCCGCCGCAGGCCTCGAAGACCGGGAAGCCGAGGTTGCCGCGGGTGAAGTAGCGCTTCTCCAGATGTTGGAACGGGCGCCACGGCTCGTGCTCGGCGTGGCCCGGGAGGTGGATCTTGCGGTAGCGGCCGATCTCGCGGCCGTCCGGGCCGGCGAGGATCGCCGTGTTGTAGTGCTCGCCGTCTGGGGTCAGCTCGGCGAAGCCCAGGGAGAAGCCGACGCCCAGGCGGACGGCCTCGTCCCACAGGGGCTTGGTGTCGGGGCCCGGCATCTCGGTCTCGAACCAGGCGTCGAGCCCGGGGTCGCCGTCCTCGTACCAGTAGCGGGGGAAGAACGTCGTCAGCGCCAGCTCCGGGAACACCACCAGGTCCGCGCCCCGGCCGGCGGCGGAGCGCAACAGGGCCACCAGGCGCTCGACCACGGCGGAGCGCGGCTCGGACCGGGCGATCGGGCCCAGCTGGGCGGCGGCGACGGTGACGACGCGGCTCATGACGCCAGCTCCACCAGGACCTCGGCCAGGACCTGGGCCCCC
Source organism: Acidimicrobiales bacterium (assembly GCA_036558145.1). Taxonomy (GTDB): domain Bacteria; phylum Actinomycetota; class Acidimicrobiia; order Acidimicrobiales; family VFJN01; genus ZC4RG19. The sequence goes on along the minus strand of DATBGF010000173.1, from coordinate 2,606 downwards.
GCGGCCAGGTCGTCGGGCGACGTGTACTCGGCCGGGTTGTGGCTGATCCCGGCCCGGGAGGGGACGAAGACCATGCCGGTGGGGCAGACCCGGGCCAGCATCTGGGCGTCGTGGCCCGCGCCCGACGGCAGGCGCATCACGGACAGGTCGAGGCGGCGGGCGGTCGCCTCCACCAGGTCGACGACCGAGGGGTCGAAGGCCACGGGGTCGAACTGGGCGAGACGCCGCCACGCGAGGGTCACGCCCTCGGCCGCGGCGACCGCCTCGGCGTGCGAGCGCAGGCGGGACTCGGCCTCGGCCAGGACCGTCGCGTCGGTGTTGCGCAGGTCGACCGTGAGCGTGGCGCGGGCGGCGACCACGTTGACCAGGTCGGGGTGCAGACCGAGGCGGCCCACCGTGGCCACCTGGTGGCCGCCCAGCGACGTCGCCAGCTCCCGGGCGAACGTGACGAGCGAGGCGGCGACGTACCCGGCGTCGTGGCGCAGGCGCATGGGCGTCGTCCCCGCGTGGTTGGCCTGGCCCGTCACCTCCAGCTCCTGCCACGAGATGCCCTGGACGCCGGTGACCGCGCCGATCGTTATCCCCTGCTCCTCCAGCAGCGGGCCCTGCTCGATGTGCAGCTCGACGTAGGCGTGGGGGGCCGGGCCGGGGACGGCGGCGTCGCCGGCCCAGCCGATCCGCTCCAGCTCGTCGCCCAGGACCGCGCCGTCGATCGCCACGATGTCCAGGGCGTCCTCCAGGGGCATGCCGCCCGCGTAGACCAGGCTGCCCAGCATGTCGGGGGCGAAGCGGCTGCCCTCCTCGTCGGTGAAGAAGGCGACGGCGAGGGGCCGGCGGGTGCGGATCCCGGCATCGTCCAGGGCCCGCACCACCTCGAGACCGCCCAGCACGCCGAGCGTGCCGTCGTAGCGGCCGCCGGTGCGGACCGTGTCGATGTGGCTCCCGGTCATCACCGGCGCCAGCGACGGGTCCGAGCCCCCACGGGTGGCGACGACGTTGCCGATGCGGTCGACCCGCACCGACAGCCCCAGGTCCCGCATCCAGCCCACGACCAGCTCGCGCCCGCCCGCGTCCTCGTCGGTGAGCGCCAGCCGGCAGTTGCCGCCGTCACCGGTGTCGCCCACCTCCGCCAGCGCCTCCAGGTCGGCCAGCAGCCGGTCGGGCTGGACCTTCACCCCGGCTCCCCACCCACCACCGGCGGCTCCGCCGACCAGGGGAAGTCGATCCACAGGTCGGTCTCCCGCCAGGCGTAGTCCGGCCGGACCACGGCGCGGGGCTTGTGGTACAGGACCGCGGTGCGGACCTCGGCCACGTGCTGGGCCAGCACCTCGCGCACGAGGCGCAGGGTGTGGCCGGTGTCGGCCACGTCGTCGGCCACCAGCACGCGCAGGCCCGCCACGTCGACCATGTCCAGCGTGGGGGGCAGCACCACCGGGACGTCGAGGCGCTCGTCCACCCCCGTGTAGAACTCGACGTTCATGGTGCCGCAGTTCTTCACCCCCAGGGCGTAGGCCAGCGCGCCGCCGACCGTGAGCCCGCCCCGGGCCACGGCCACCACGACATCGGGCCGGTAGCCGTCGTCCGCCACCATCTGGGCCAGGTCCCGGCTGGCCACGCCGAACGCCTCCCACGTGAGGATCTCGCGCTTGTCCATGCCGTCGCTCATACCAGGTCCCAGGGTCGGACCGGCACCCGGGTCACGTCCACCCCGGTCGCGGCCCGGATGGCGGCGGCCACCGCCGCGGTGGACGAGATCGTCGGCGGCTCGCCCACGCCCTTGGCGCCGAACGGGGCGTCGGGCTCGGGCTGCTCGATGCAGGTGGCCAGGACCTCGGGGGCGTCGGCCGCTGTCGGGATCAGGTAGTCGGTGAAGCTGGGGTTCCGGACCAGGCCGGCGTCCATCACGATCTCCTCCATCACGGCCAGGCCCACGCCCTGGGCGATGCCGCCCTCGATCTGACCGATCACCTGGGTGGGGTGCAGCACCCGGCCCACGTCCTGGCCCGTGGTGATCTGCACGACCCGCACCAGCCCCAGGTCGGGGTCGACGTCGACCACGGCCCGGTGGGCGGCGAACACGAAGCTCACGTCGGCGTCGCCCTGGCCCTGCCCGTCCAGCGGCACCGTGGGCCGGTGGCGGTGGACCGCTGACGCCTCGAACGACTCGTCGCCCGCGGCCTCGGCCACCGTCACCGCCGGACCGCCCTCGGCCGAGACCAGGTGGCCGTCGTCGGTGAGCGTGACGGCCTCGGGCGCGAGCCCCAGGCGGCGGGCGTAGGCGGACCGGACCTGCTCGGCGACCAGCCGGCAGGCCCGCTCCACCGCGCCGCCCGACATCCAGGTCTGGCGGGACGCGGACGACGACCCGGCCGAGCCCATCAGGACCGAGTCCGGCGGCTCCAGCACCACCGCATCGCAGCCGAGCACCGTGCGGGCGATCTGGCCGGCGACGGTCACGAAGCCCTGCCCCACCTCGGCCACCGCGATCGACACCGTGGCGACGCCGCCCGCCAGGCGCGCCCGGGCCTCCGACGTGTCGTCGAAGCCCTCCGAGTACATGAGGTTCTTGTAGCCGACGGCCACCCCGACGCCCCGACGGGTGCGGG
>DATBGF010000172.1:0-5740 GCA_036558145.1 Acidimicrobiales bacterium | reverse complement strand
GAGACGTCCGCCCGGCGCGGCGGTCCCGTGGCCACGTTCGGCGCCACGCTGGGCACGGTGTTGCGGTACCGGCCGGCCCGCCTGCTGGTGCTGGCCGGCTGGCTGTGGCTCGGCTGGCACCTCTTCGTCCGGGTGGACTGGCGCTGAGGCTGCGCATCACCGCCCTCGTCTGCGCCGTCGCTGTCTGCGTGGTGTTCAGCTGCTCCTACACCGTGAACCAGGTGGTCGAGGGATTCGACGCTGGCCTCAGCCAGAGCCCGTGCGAGGACTCGGACGACGCCGTGATCCGGGCCGCCGCCCGCGGCGATCGGGCCGGGGTGGTCTCGGGACTGGGGGCGGGCGCGAACGTCGACCGGGAATCCGAGGGCTGGACCGCGCTGGCGTGCGCGGCGAGCACCGGAGAGGCGCAGGTCGTCGACCTTCTCCTGGCCCGTGGCGCAGCCCCGAGCCCGCGGGCTCTGCAGGCCGCGGTCGGGGCGCGGGCGCCGTCGGCGCTCGGGCCGTTGCCGGATCCGGAGCCGGGCCCGGTGGACCGCGCCCACCTGGCGATCGCCGGCGCGCTGCTCGACGCGGGTGCCGATCCCGACGCCGGCAACGCCGGCCCGTCGCCGCTGTTGTACGCGGCGTGGAGCGGCCAGGTCGAGACGTCCCGGCTGCTGCTCGCCCGGGGCGCCCACGCCGATCACGGGGGACGCGTGACGTCGACGATCGTCCGGATGGCGCAGGCCGTGAGCCCGGGAACGACGACCGGCACCCTGCCCGAGGGCGTCGTCGAGCTCCTGCCGGACCCGACCGGGGACCACGTGGAGAACGTCCCGCCGCTGGTCGGCGCGGCGTGGTCGGGTCAGATCGGAATCGCCCGGCAGCTCCTCGACGCGGGGGCCGATCCCAACCTCGCCGCCGACGGGGCGTTCACCGCCCTGCTCGCCGCGGCCGTCCGGGGCGACCGCGCGATGGTCGACCTCCTGCTGGAGCGGGGCGCGGCGACCGACCCGGACGTGCGTCCCGGGGTGCCGGCGCCCGCCGTTGCCGCCCTGCTCGCGGGACACGGGGACATCGCCATGCGCCTCGATCCCCTGATCACGACCGCCCGACCCACGGAGTGACACCGATGACTCTCCCGAGCCACGCTCGTCGGAACTGACATGACGCGAACCGAACCCCGAGCGAAGAACCTCGCCGACCTGTACGACCTCGCCCCGCTCGACTGGGCCGACGTGCGCCGCGAGCTGGAGACCCAGCTGGACCAGGCGCCCGGCACCGGCGGTCCCGACCACCACACGTTCTGGCTGTCCACGATCGACGCCGACGGCCGGCCCCACATGACCGCCGTCGGGGCCTTCTGGGTCGACGGCCGGTACTACTTCACCGGCGGGGCCGGGACCCGCAAGATCCGCAACGTCGAGCGCGAGCCCCGCTGCGCGTTCGGCGTCGCCATCCACGGCTACGACGTGGCGCTCGAAGGCCGGGCCACCCGGGTGACCGACGACGCCATGCTCCAGCGCCTGGCGGGCGTGTTCGCCGAGGGCGGTTGGGCACCGACGGTGGCCGGCGGCGGCTTCACCCATGAGTACAGCGCCCCCAGCGCGGGCCCGCCGCCCTGGTTCGTCTACGAGTTCGTCCCCGAGGACGCCTACGCGGTCGCCACCAAGGAGCCCGGCGGCGCCACCCGCTGGACCTTCTAGCCCGTCAGGTCCCGGGGCCCGCCTCGGGTCGGCGGCGGTAGAGCCACTGGGCGATGCCCGTCCCGATGGCGATGGCGCCCAGCCAGACCGCGGACTCGCGCCAGATCGTGCTGTCGTCGGCCGGGCCGAACGCCATGCCGGTGTTGGGGGCGTAGGCGAACCAGCCGCCCGCGGCGTCGGTGAGCTCGCGGTTGATCGTGGCGGCCAGGACGGCCAGGGCGAGGCCCGTGGCCACGACCACGACCGTGCGCTGTGGGCGCTGCATCGGCGCATCATGCCTGCTGGGCCCGGAGCCCGCCTGGGAGGATCGCCCGATGCTGCGAATCGGGACGGTCGTGCTCGACGAGATCGAGGACGACTGGGCCGGACTTCGTCGTGCTGGCCGACCCCGACGGCAACCGGTTCTGCGTGATCGACACCGGCCGCTGAGGCTGACCTACCCGGCCCGCTCCCGCAACCAGGCCAGGGCCGCGGGGGCCGACGTCAGGATCGAGATGTGGCCGTCGTCGGGCGACAGCTGCAGCTCGGCCGACGGGAGGTGGGCGGCGAGCCACTCGCCGTGGGAGCTGGGCACGATCCGGTCCCGCCCGCCGTGCAGGAGCAGGACCGGCGCCGCGACGTCGCCGGGAGCGAAGCCCCACGGGCTCACGTAGGCCAGGTCGTCGTCGATCAGGCCTTCCGGGCCGGCCGCCACCGCGGGCCCGACCACCGAGCCGAACCAGGACCAGTCGCCGCCCAGGGCGGCCAGGTCGGCGGGGGTGAACTCGGGGTCGTATTCCGCGTCCGAGGCCTCGTGGCGCTCCTTGGCGGCCCGGCCCTCGGCGGCGGCGCTGAGCGAGGCCACGCCGGCGGGGACCATGCCCGCGAACCAGTCCAGGCCCTCGGCGTCGAAGGGGGCGAGCGCGGCTCCGCTGACCACGGCCACCGCCCGGTCCGCCAGCAGCGCCCCGCAGGCCAGCGCGTGCGGGCCGCCGCCCGAGTGGCCCATGAGCCCGAACCGCTCGATGCCGAGCGAGTCGGCCACGGCCGCCACGTAGCCCGCGGCCGAGCCCACGCTGCGCCCGGGGCACGGCGTCGATCCGCCGTAGCCGGGCCGGTCGTAGGAGACCCAGCGGATCCCCAGCCGGTCGGACTCGGCGAACAGCGGCGCGGGCGGCGCCCCCAGGTTGGGCGTGCCGTGGTGCCAGAACACGGCCAGGCGGTCGCCGCCGGCTGCGGGCGCGGTGTCGTACACGTGCAGCGTGGCGCCGTCGTCCAGCGTCAGGTCCAGCTCGGTCGTCACCCGGCGGAGACTATCGACGGCGGTTTCAGGCGGCGGCGATCACCTCGATCTCGACCAACCAGTCGTCCGCGAGCGTCTGGGCCACGATGGCGGTGGTGGGGACCAGGCGGCCGCCCAGCTCGCGGGCGCGGGCCTCGCCGTTCGCCTGCACGTAGGCGGGGTCGCGCAGGTAGCTCGTGATCCGCACGATGTCGTCGACGGTCATCCCGGCCGAGGCCAGGATGGCCCGGATGTTCGACCAGACCAGCCGCAGCTGGTCGTCCAGCGTGGCACCGGCCACGCCCTCGGGGTCGAGGCCCATGGTGCCGGCCACGAACAGCAGCCGCCCGGGGTCGCGGACCTCCAGCGCATGGGCGTAGGCGCTCACCGGCGCGTACACGCCGTCGGACGGGGAGTGGGCGATCTTCTGGATCGGCATGGGGCCTACTGTCGCGGCGATGCCGCTCGCCGTCCTACCGCGTATCGAGCGGATGCTGCTCGCCGTGGTCGAGACGGTGCCCGAGTGGCATCCGGAGCACGCCACGTTCGAGCCGTTCCCGGTGTTCGGCTGGGTGGTGCGCCACCCGGACGGGCCGATCCTGGTCGACACCGGGGTCGGGATCGGCAACGCCGCCATCGACGGCTGGTACCGGCCGCGCGTGACCCCGCTGGCGGACGCGCTGGCGGCCGTCGGGGTGGACCCGCGGGACGTGGCGGCCGTCGTCCTATCGCACCTGCACTTCGACCACTGCGGCCAGCAGGCGGCGCTCGCGTGCCCCGTGCACGTGCAGGCCGCCGAGTGGGACGCGGCCCGGGCGGACCACTACACGATCCCCGAGTGGGCGGCCATCCCCGGCGAGCGGCTGCGGCTGGTCGACGGCGACGCGGAGCCGGCCCCCGGCGTGCGGATCGTCGCCACCCCGGGGCACACACCGGGCCACCAGTCGGTGGTGGTCGAGGGCGGCGGCGAGCGGGTCGTGCTCGCGGGCCAGTGCGTGTTCCGGGCGGCGGAGCTGCGCCAGGGCGAGCCCTCGATGGGCAACATGTTCGGCGCGGAGTGGGTGGAGGCCGGGCGGGACTCCGTCCGCCGCCTGCTGTCCCTGGGCCCGGCGACGGCCCAGGTCAGCCACGACCCCGAGGTGGTCGACATCCCCGGCTGACCGACTACGGCGCCGCGCCGGCCTCTCGGGCCGCGGCGCGGCGGAGCAGCCGCCGGCCCTGCCACCACCCGACGGCCACGCAGGCGAGGCCGAACAGCACGAGCGTGTACGGCTGCGGGCCCAGGTACGGCGCGTTGCAGGTGTGGTCGACGAGATGGTTCTCGGTCTCCGGGCCGTGGCCGGGGCGATAGGCGCGCCCGGGGGCCAGGTCGTCGTCCGCCACCCGGATCGTGTCGTGGGCGCCGAGCGCGGTGTCGATCGTGAGCACCCACTCGGCGGGCCGGGGGTCGAGGACGAGCGGCGTGTCCTCGACCCAGTGATCGCCGGGGACGCGGCCCATCTGGACCGGCGCATCCCCGCCGTGCTCGTCTACCGCGTCGTCCCGGACGTGCGCCGCCCACACGATGCGGTAGGTGGCGGCGTCCCTTGCCTCGACGCGTGTGATGAAGGTGCCGCAGTTGTCCACCTTCAGCACGCCGTCGTGCGTGAGGGAGATCCAGGTGACGTCCGCCGGGCTGCACCCGGCGAGCCACATGGCCGAGGCCAGCCCGACGGCGAGCGAGCCCAGCGCACGCATCGGCGGGACCGTACCGCGAAACGGCAGGGGTGCCGTTAGCGTCGCCTCGGCAGGAGGTCGCCATGCAACTCGGGATCCACGTCGCCTCGTTCACCGACCAGCCCACCGACGCGATCGGGCCCACGCTGGCGCGTGCCGGTGAGGCCGCGGAGGCCGCCGGGGTGGCCACGATCAGCCTGATGGACCACTACTTCCAGATGGACAGCTTCGCCCCGGCCGAGGATCCCATGCTGGAGGGGTACACCACGCTCGGCTTCCTGGCCGGGCACACCTCGACCGTGCGGCTGCACCTGCTGGTGACCGGGGTCAGCTACCGCCGGCCCGGGCTGCTGGCCAAGATCGTCGCCACACTCGACGTGCTGTCCGGCGGCCGGGCCGCGCTCGGCATCGGGGCCGCGTGGTACGAGCGGGAGCACCTGGGGCTCGGCGTGCCCTTCCCGCCGGTGTCCGAGCGCTTCGAGCGGCTGGAGGAGACCCTGCAGGTCTGCCTGCAGATGTGGGACCCGGAGGACAACGGTGCCTTCGACGGCCGGTACTACCAGCTGGCCGAGACGCTGTGCTCGCCGGCGCCGCTGTCGCAGCCGCACCCGCCGATCCTCATCGGGGGCGGGGGCGAGAAGAAGACCCTGCGCCTCGTGGCCCAGTACGCCGACGCCTGCAACATCTTCGCCAGCTCCCCCGCCGACATCGCCCACAAGTACGACGTGCTGCGGGGGCACTGCGACGACGTGGGCCGGGACGAGGCCGAGATCCGCAGGACGATCCTCTACGTCGAGCCCACGCTGGCCGCGGGCGACACCGAGACCTTCCTGGCCCAGATGGCCGAGTACGCCGCGATCGGGGTCAGCGAGGTCATGGTCATGCCCCCGACCGGCCGGGTCGACGCCTGGATCGAGCAGGTGTGCGCCCCGCTCGTGCCGCTCCTGGCCGAGATCTGACGCCCGGCCCCCTCAGGGCCACGCCCGCCAGGACGTGACCAGCACCGCGACGACCGCGCCCGGCGGGCGGCGCCGGCGGTACTGCTCGTACTTCGCGGCGAGGACGTCGAGCGCCCGCT